>NZ_JBEPNP010000022.1:0-66336 GCF_040546335.1 Arthrobacter sp. UYEF20
CTGGGCACCCACTTCGAGGGCCGCAACGCGACCCACCAGATGAAGAAGCTCACCCTCGCGGACCTCAAGGCCTTCCGCGACCACCTGCGCATCCCCATCACCGACGAACAGCTCGAAGCCGACCTCTACCGGCCGCCGTACTACCACCCCGGCATGGACTCCCCGGAGATCCAGTACCTGATGGGCCGCCGGAAGGAACTCGGCGGCTTCGTCCCCGAACGCCGCTCCAAGCATTCCGAGATCACCCTCCCGGAGGAGAAGGTCTACGAGGTGGCCAACCGCGGCTCCGGCAAGCAGCAGGCAGCCACCACCATGGCCTTCGTCCGGCTGCTCAAGGACCTGATGCGGGACAAGGAGTTCGGCCAGCGGATCGTGCCGATCATCCCGGACGAGGCCCGCACCTTCGGGATGGACGCGTTCTTCCCGACCGCGAAGATCTACAACCCGAACGGCCAGAACTACCTGTCCGTGGACCGCGAACTCGTCCTGGCCTACAAGGAGTCCATCTCCGGGCAGATCGTGCACGCCGGCATCAACGAGGCCGGTTCCGTGGCGGCCTTCACCGCCGCCGGCACGTCCTACGCCACGCACGGCGAACCGCTGATCCCGATCTACGTCTTCTACTCCATGTTCGGGTTCCAGCGCACCGGGGACTCCTTCTGGGCCGCCGCGGACCAGATGACCCGCGGCTTCATCATCGGCGCCACCGCCGGCCGCACCACGCTGACCGGCGAGGGCCTGCAGCACGCCGACGGCCACTCGCCCATCCTGGCCTCCACCAACCCGGCCGTCGTCTCCTACGACCCCGCGTACGGGTACGAGATCGGCGTCATCATGCGCGACGGCCTGAACCGCATGTACGGCCCCGGCCCCGCCGACGACGACCCGTCCCGGAACCTGATGTACTACCTCACGGTCTACAACGAGCCGATCGTCCAGCCGCCGGCGCCGGCGGAACTCGACACCGAGGGCATCATCAAGGGCATCTACCTGCTGGCACCGGCCAAGATCGACGGCCCGCGCACGCAGATCCTCGCCTCCGGCGTGTCCGTCCCCTGGGCCCTCGAAGCCCAGCGGCTCCTCGCCGAGGACTGGGGCGTCTCCGCGGACGTCTGGTCCGTGACCTCCTGGACCGAACTGCGCCGCGACGCCATGGCCGCCGAGGAAGACGCCTTCCTCAACCCCGGCCAGCCCGCCCGCGTCCCGTTCGTCACCGAACAGCTCGCCGGCGCCACCGGGCCGATCGTGGCAGTCACCGACTACATGAAGGCCGTCCCGGACCAGATCCGCCAGTTCCTCCCGAACGAGTTCGCCTCGCTCGGCGCGGACGGCTTCGGCTTCTCCGACACCCGCGCCGCAGCCCGCCGCTTCTTCAAGAACGATATCCACTCCATCGTGGTCCGCTCCCTGCAGATGCTCGCCCGCCGCAGCGAAGTGGACGCCCAGGCTCCGGCCCAGGCGATCGAGAAGTACAAGCTGCACAACGTGAACGCCGGCACCACCGGCAACGCCGGGGGCGACTCCTAGACAGGCCGCCAGGCCAGGCAACCCGTGTACGACGGCGGTCCCCTCCGGTTGGTGGGGGCCGCCGTCGGGCGTTTAACCCCGTAACCCGGACCGTGATTCAGCACCAGGACACTTGTAGCCTTTGCACAAATGGAGCTTGGGCGGCGGGCACCGTATGCTCGATGCATGGCAGAGCCAATCACCACTCCCGCAAAACGCAAGCCGGCATCGAAGGCGATGACGCCAGAGAAGGCCGAGACCCTCAAGAAGCTGCGGGCGAGCGTGGGCCAGCTGTCCACCACGACGCTTCGCCAGCTGGAGAAGTCCCTGCCGTGGTACAGCCGGCTGAACTCCGACGAGCGCTCCGCCCTCGGCATGGTTGCCCAGAACGGCATCGCGGCGTTCGTTTCCTGGTACGAGCGTCCCAGTTCGCCGTCGTGGATCCTTTCCGATGTCTTTGGCACCGCACCGACCGAGCTGACCCGCTCCATCAGCCTGCAGAAGGCGCTCCAGCTCATCCGGATCGTGGTCGAGGTGGTCGAGGACCAGGTCCCCGTGATCGCCCCGGAAGCAGACCAGTCCGCCCTGCGCGAGGCCGTGCTGCGGTATTCACGCGAGGTCGCGTTCGCCGCCGCCGACGTCTATGCCCGGGCCGCGGAGTCCCGCGGCTCCTGGGACACCCGGCTGGAAGCCCTGATCGTGGACGCCATCCTGCGCGGCGAAAACACCGACGCCCTGCGCTCCCGGATCGCCGCCCTGGGCTGGAAGGCGCAGGAACGCTTCACCGTCATGGTGGGGAATTCACCGTCCGAGCCCAGCGCCAGCTACGTCAGCGAACTCCGCCGAACGGCCGGCCGCTTCGCCGAGGACGCGCTCGTGGGAATCCAGGGCGACCGGCTGATCCTGATTCTCGGCGGGGTTCATGACCAGGCGACGGCCTATCTGAAACTCAGCGAACTCTTCGCCCCGGGCCCCGTGGTCTACGGTGCCGAGGCGGGGTCATTGCTGGAGGCCAGCGGCTCCGCCCAGTCGGCCTTCGCCGGCCTGACCGCCGCCCGCGCCTGGCCCTCCGCCCCGCGCCCGGTGGCGGCCGATGACCTCCTGCCGGAACGGGTGATCTCGGGGGACGATGCCGCCCGGCGGTCCCTCGTCAAGAACATCTACCGCCCCCTGCTGGCGGCCTCCAACGGGCTCGTGGAGACCCTCGGCACCTATCTCGAGCTGGGCCACTCACTCGAAGCCACAGCCCGGGAACTCTTCGTGCACGCCAACACCGTCCGCTACCGGCTCAAGCGGGTCTGCGACGTCACCGGCTGGGATCCGCTCCTGCCGCGGGAGGCCTTCGTGCTGCAGACGGCCCTCGTCGTGGGCCGTCTGTCGGCCCCGCCGAAGCCCGCCACGGAACGCCAGCCGTCCCGCAACAACCCCTGACCAGTTGTAGACTTCCTACAAACTGACCCTGTGAGCTTGGTGCATGAAAACACCGTTGATCACGCAGTAATTTGGAAAGCTGGATAAGTGCTTGCAATCGTCTGCCCTGGACAGGGCTCCCAGACCCCTGGTTTTCTGGCCCCTTGGCTGGAACTGCCACCCGTCGCGGCCCATTTGGCCTCCCTCAGCGAGATAGCAGGTATCGACCTCACCGCCCACGGCACCACCTCTGACGAGGAAACCATCAAGGACACCGCCGTCGCGCAGCCCCTCATCGTTGCCGCCGGGCTGGTCGCCGCCAAGTCCCTGTTCGACGTCGAGCTCGGCACCCTTCCGGTGATCCTCGCCGGCCACTCCGTCGGAGAAATCACGGCATCGGCCCTGACCGGTGTCCTGACCGAAACCGAAGCCATGACGTTTGTCCGCGAGCGCGCCAACGGCATGGCCGCCGCCGCTGCTGCCACCCCCACCGGCATGAGCGCCGTGGTGGGCGGAGACCCCGCCGAGGTCCTGGCCGCCATCGAGGCCTGCGGCGCCACCGCCGCGAACGTCAACGGTGCCGGCCAGATTGTCGCCGCCGGCACCCTGGACCAGCTCAAAGCCCTCGCGGACAATCCACCGGCCAAGGCCCGGGTGATTCCGCTGAAGGTTGCCGGTGCCTTCCACACCTCGCACATGTCCCCGGCCGTCACGGCGCTGCAGGCGCTGCGGCCCACGCTCCACCCGCGGAATCCGCAGGTCCCGCTCCTGTCCAACTACGACGGCGCAGCAGTCACCGACGGCGGCGCCGCCGTCGACAGCCTGATCGCCCAGGTGTCCCGCCCGGTCCGCTGGGACCTCTGCATGGCGACGATGGTCCAGCGCGGCGTGACCGGAGTGATTGAACTGGCCCCGGCCGGAACGCTTGCCGGGCTCGCGAAACGCGGCATGCCCGGCCTGAAGACCGTAACTGTCAAGACCCCGGACGACCTCTCCGCCGCCCTGGCCCTATTCGCAGAACTGGAAGGACAGGCATGAGCGTTCCCGCCCTGAAGCAGTTGCCCCTGCACGAGAACACCCGCATCATGGGGGTCGGCGCCTACCGGCCGAGCGTGATCGTCACCAACGAGGACGTCTGCCAGTGGATCGACTCCTCCGATGAGTGGATCCGCCAGCGCACCGGCATCATCACCCGGCACCGCGCCCCGGCCGATGTCAGCGTGATCGACATGGCCGAAGGCGCCGCCCGCGAGGCGCTGGATAAGGCCGGGATCGCGGCCTCCCAGCTCGGCGCCGTGATCGTCTCCACCGTGACGCATCCCTACGCGACACCTTCCGCCGCCGCAAGCCTCGCCGACCGCCTGGGTGCGACGCCGGCACCGGCCTTCGACATCTCGGCCGCCTGCGCGGGCTACTGCTACGGCATCGCCCAGGGCGACGCCCTGGTCCGCTCCGGCACGGCCGACTACGTCCTCGTGGTCGGCGCGGAAAAGCTTTCCGACGTCATCGACAACACCGAGCGCACCATCTCCTTCCTGCTCGGCGACGGTGCCGGCGCCGTGGTGATCGGCCCCTCGGACACCCCCGGCATCGGCCCGTCGGTGTGGGGCTCGGACGGCAGCAAGTGGGATGCGATCGGCATGACCCACTCGATGCTGGACATCCGCGAACTGGCACTGACCGGCAAGCGAAGCACTGCCCTCAGCGAAGAAAAAGCCGCAGTCACGGACGCCGCGCTGTGGCCGACGCTCCGCCAGGACGGCCAGACGGTGTTCCGCTGGGCAGTCTGGGAGATGGCCAAAGTGGCCGAGCAGGCGCTGGAGGCTGCCGGCATTACGGCCGATGACCTCGCGGCCTTCATCCCGCACCAGGCCAACATGCGGATCATCGATGAAATGGCAAAGAAACTGAAACTTCCCGAGACGGTCACGATCGCCCGGGACATCGCCGAAGCGGGCAACACCTCGGCGGCCTCCATCCCCCTCGCCACCCACCGCCTTCTGCAGGAACACCCTGAGCTGAGCGGCGGGCTTGCCCTGCAGATCGGCTTCGGTGCCGGACTGGTCTTCGGTGCCCAAGTGATCGTGCTTCCGTAGGCGCCCGCGCCCTCCCCTGAACTGAATACGTTCTTCCACAGTACGGATTCCCACACCAAGCCGAATTCTCGGTTTGAATCATTTCCGTCCGAAGCCGCCGGAGCACCGGCGGCGGAGGGCAACTACAAGAAAAGGAGCCATCAATGGCTAGCAACGAAGAGATCCTGGCCGGCCTGGCTGAAATCGTCAACGAAGAGACCGGCCTCGCCACGGAAGCTGTCGAAATGGACAAGTCCTTCACCGAGGACCTGGACATCGATTCCATCTCCATGATGACGATCGTGGTCAACGCCGAAGAGAAGTTCGGCGTGCGCATCCCGGACGAAGAGGTCAAGAACCTCAAGACCGTCGGCGACGCCGTCAGCTTCATCGCCAACGCCCAGGCCTGATCCTGACCGTTTTGGCTCCTGCCGGCAACGGCTGAGATCCGTGGCCGGTCCGGGGCGCTGCAGCAGCACCCCGGACCGGACCACTTTGCCCCTTCCTTATTTAAAGAATCTGCAGCAAAATCTGCACCAGATTTTGCAGCACCAGTTCGCATGACAAGTTCGCATGACCAGTTCGCATGACCGCAGAGTTTTCCCACGCAGGCCCCGGCAGTCCTTTCCAGGATCCGGACCCGGCAGGCGCACCGACAGAGAGTGATCCCATGGCACGCAAAGTAGTCATTACCGGTCTGGGTGCCACCACACCCATTGGCGGCGATGTCCCCACGATGTGGAAGAACGCGCTGAAGGGCGTCTCCGGCGCGCACACGCTCGAGGACGACTGGGTGGCCAAGTACGAGCTGCCCGTGCACTTCGCCGCACGCGCCTCCACCCCCGCGTCAGAGGTCCTGGGCCGGGTCGAAGCCAAGCGGATGGACCCGTCCACGCAGTTCGCCGTGGTCGCCTCCCGCGAGGCCTGGGCCGACTCCGGCATCACGGAAATCGACCACGACCGCCTGGCAGTGGCCTTCGCCACCGGCATCGGCGGCGTCTGGACACTCCTGGACGCCTGGGACACCCTGCGCGAAAAGGGGCCCCGCCGCGTCCTGCCCATGACCGTGCCCATGCTTATGCCCAACGGCCCGGCTGCGGCGGTCAGCCTTGACCTGGGCGCCCGCGCCGGCGCCCACACCCCGGTCTCCGCCTGCGCCTCCGGTACCGAGGCCGTGCACATGGGCCTGGACCTGATCCGCTCCGGCAAGGCCGACGTCGTGGTCTGCGGCGGCGCCGAAGCCGCCATCCACCCGATGCCGATCGCAGCGTTCGCCTCCATGCAGGCACTCTCACGCCGGAACGATGAGCCCGAGCGCGCCTCGCGCCCCTACGACCTCGGCCGCGACGGCTTCGTCATGGGTGAAGGCGCCGGCGCGCTGGTCCTCGAGGCCGAGGAACACGCCCTCGCCCGCGGCGCGCGGATCTACGCCGAGCTCGCAGGCACCTCGGTGACGGCCGACGCCTACCACATCACCGCGCCCGATCCCCAGGGCCTGGGCGCCACCCGCGCGCTCAAGGCTGCCATGTTCGACGGCCGGATCCAGGCCGAAGACGTGGTGCACGTCAACGCGCACGCCACCTCCACGCCGGTGGGCGACAAGCCCGAGTACACGGCCCTCAAGGCCGCCCTGGGCGCCCAGCTCGACAGCGTGGCGGTCTCCGCGACGAAGTCCCAGATGGGCCACCTGCTGGGTGCCTCCGGTGCGGTGGAAGCCGTGCTGACCGTGCTGGCGGTGCACGAACGCAAGGCGCCGGTGACCATCAACCTGGAGAACCAGGATCCGGAGATCCCGCTCGACGTCGTCACTTCCGAGCGCGAGCTGCCCTCCGGCAGCATCGTGGCACTGAGCAACTCCTTCGGCTTCGGCGGCCACAACGCCGTCATCGCGGTGCGGAGCATCTAGCCTCCGGTCCCGTTTCGCCGCCGAGATGACAGTTGGCGGCAATGTTGTTCGTGAACATTGCCGCCAACTGTCATTTGGCGAAGCTGTGGAGTTTGGTACGTTCTTCTGCCCGAGGAGTTCTAGCCGACCTGGTGGAGCCAGCGCACCGGGGCGCCTTCGGCGGCGTGCCGGAAGGGCTCCAGTTCCTCGTCCCAGGCTTCGCCGAGGGCGAGAGAGAGCTCGTGGTAGACCGCAGAGGGATCGCCGGCGCCGGATTCGTAAGCGTAGCGGATGCGGTCCTCGGAGACCATGATGTTGCCGTGCACGTCCGTGACGGCGTGGAAGATGCCGAGCTCGGGGGTGTGCGACCAACGTCCGCCGTCGACGCCCTGGCTGGGCTCCTCCGTGACTTCGTAGCGCAAGTGCGCCCAGCCCCGGAGAGCGGACGCCAATTGAGCCCCCGTGCCCGGATTTCCGGTCCACGACAGCTCGGCCCGGAACATTCCGGGCGCAGCCGGCTGAGCGGTCCACTCAAGGTCGGTCCGCTTGTCCACGACAGATCCTATGGCCCACTCAACGTGGGGGCACAGGGCCGTCGGGGCCGAGTGAACAAACAACACACCGCGGGTCAGTGCAACAGACATTCCATCCTCCATAGCTGTAGGTACGTCTTCCCCAACGACCTCTGCCTGGATGTCTGTCTGTTACGCGGGTCCGTAGTTGTGCGGGTGGTCCTGCCAGACTATTAAGTTACTGCCCGGTTTCTGGGTGGAGCTCGAGGCAAACAGCTTCAAGCAACACTTGAAAGTTGGTGGGCGTGCGTCTTATTCTGCCGTACCCCACCTAATTACGCCAGTGAAATTCGGCGCGTCTTTCCGGGCGCGCCGTGCGGGGTGTCGCAGACCGCCATCCAAGCCGCCGGGGACGACTTTATGACAAGCGCTCAGGCGCGCGGGTGGGCCTGCTGGTAGCTCTTCCGGAGCCGGTCCACGGAGACGTGGGTGTAGATCTGTGTGGTGGCGAGGCTGCTGTGGCCGAGAATTTCCTGCACCGCGCGGAGGTCAGCTCCGCCGTCGAGCAGGTGCGTGGCGGCCGAGTGGCGCAGCGCGTGCGGCCCGGTGGCCGCAGTGTCCCCCAGCGCCCCCAGCAGATCGTGGACCACGCTGCGGACCTGGCGCTGGTCCACCCGTTTGCCGCGGGCACCGAGGAACAGGGCTGGGCCCGAGGCGTCCGCGGCAAGGGCCGGCCGGCCGCGGCGGAGCCAGTCGGCCACGGCGAGTGCCGCCGGGAGCCCGTAGGGCACGGTGCGTTCCTTGTTGCCCTTGCCGAGCACGCGCAGGGTCCGGCGCTCCGGATCGAGGTCATCGACATCCAGGCCGGCGAGCTCACCCACCCGGACGCCCGTGGCATACAGCAGTTCCACCATGGCCCGGTTGCGCAGCGGCATCGGCCCGCCCTCGGCGGCGGCGGATTCGGCCCCTTCCACCAGCCGGAGGACCTGGCCCTGGTGCAGCACGCCGGGCAGGGACTTCTCCCGTTTGGGTGCTCTCAGCCGGAGGGCCGGGTCGGTTCCGATCAGTTCCTCGCGAACCGCCCAGGCGGTGAAGGCCCGGGCGGTGGCGGAGCGGCGGCCCAGGGTGGCGCGGGACATGCCCGCTTCGCTCTGGGCACCGAGCCAGCGCCGCAGGGTGCCGAGCTCCAGCCCGGCAAGGTCTTCCACGCCCTCGGACGCGGCATGGGCGAGCAGGCTGCCGACGTCGGAAAGGTAGGCGCGCACGGTGTGGACGGAGCGTCCCCGCTCCGCCACCAGGTAGCGGCTGAAGCCGTCGGCGGCGGCGGCCAGCGCGGCCGGGATCTGCGGAGTAGACACTCCCCTACTCTCGCAGGATTCGCCCGGCAATCAAGAAGCCCGGCGGCGAGCCGCCGCCGCGGTGCCTGACCGGCCGCCGTTGCAGCCTGCCCGCCGGTCATCGCTCACCCCGCCTTTCCCGAGCGTTTCCAGCCTCCCCGATGGGACTCGGCCAGACCCAGCAGCCCGAGCCGGCCGAGTCCGGCACGGACCGAGTCCACACTCAGGCCGGCCACAGCGGTCAGCTTTTCGACGGAGCTGGTGGTCCGCAGCGGAAGGGCGTCCAGAAGGATGAGGTCCTCCAGGGTCAGGCCGTCCTGGACTTCCACCCTGCCCGTCTTTGTCTCCGGCAGCGATTCCCCGCTTGGGGCGGCGAGCTCCGCGATCTCCCCCGCGTCCGTGACGCAAACCGCGCCACCTTCCCGGAGCAGACGGTGGCAGCCCGCTGAATTGGCGCTGTGCACCGACCCGGGCACGGCCCCAACGGCCCGGCCCAGGGTTTCGGCATGGTGTGCCGTGTTGAGGGCCCCCGATCTCCAGCGGGCTTCGACGACCACCGTGACGGATGCCAGGGCCGCGATGAGCCTGTTCCGCTGGAGAAACCTGTACCGGGTGGGCGCGGACCCGGGCGGAACCTCGGCGAGGACAGCGCCCTGGTTGGCGACCGCCCGCAGCAGCTCCTCATTGCCGGAGGGATAGAACCGGTCCACTCCTCCTGCCATCACGGCGATCGTGGGCATGTTCCCAGCGCCGCCGGCCAGAGCCGCCCGGTGCGCGTGCGCATCGATGCCGTAGGCGCCGCCAGAGATGATCGTGAAGCCCCGCTGCGCCAGCGAGTAGGCGAGATCACCGGTCACGGCGGAGCCGTAGGCGGTGCTGTCACGGGAGCCCACCAGGGCAATGGCTTTGGCGGCGGGAGGCAGCGGCTGCTCGACGCCGCGCCACCAGAGGCAGATCGGCTCCTGCAGGCCGAGATCCGCGAGCTGTCTGGGCCACAGTCCGTCCGACGGGATGATCAGGCGTCCGCCCAGCCGTTGCATCGTGGCCAGGTCCCTTGCGGGCGCCAGATCGGGAACGCGGGGCGCCCAGCGCTTCCGGGCCGCTGCCAGCCCTGACCAGCCGCCACCGGAGCTGTTGTCTTCCAGCACCCGGGACATTTCCTGTTCCAGCTCCGGGCCTGCCGCGAGCTCGCCGGTAGCGATTCGCAATGCGTCCTCCGCCCCGGCGACGTGCACGAGCGCCAGGCCTGCGGCGTCCTGGGGCTCGAACAGGCGGGACAACGCCGCCCGGGCCGTCATTTCGTTCGTCATCATGGTGTCCTTTTCGCAGGCTCATCGATCGTTCGCCCGGCGCTGGCTGCGGTCCGGGTGGGGTGTGTGCGGCGCTGCGCCGACCCTTAGGCGGCAGCGGACGCCTGCCGAAGACTGAGGGCTTGGCCGATGTCCTCGGCGCCGGGAGTGTCCCGCGCGGCCAGGTCGGCCAGCGTCCAGGCCAGACGCAGCACGCGGTCGTAGCCGCGGGCCGTAAGCACGCCACGCTCCAGGGCGAGATCCAGGATCCGCGTGGTGGGTGGCCCCAGCCGCAGGGCACCCCTGAGGAGCCGTCCGGGGACCTGTGCGTTGGTCTCGAATCCGAACGGCATCAGCCTCTCCGACTGGCGGTTCCTTGCTGTCCGGACCCGTTCGGCGATGGTGGCGGTGTCCTCCTCAGAACCCGTCTGACCGAAATCGGCCAATGAAACCCGCTCGACTTCAAGCTGGATGTCTACCCGGTCCAGCAGCGGACCGGACAGACGGGAAAGATAGCGCCGCCGCATGGTGGGGGTGCAGGTGCAGTCAACCCCCTTTCCTGACGCCTTGCCGCACGGACACGGGTTGGCGGCGAGGACCAGCTGGAACCTGGCAGGATAAGACGCCGTGCCTGCCGAACGATGGATCACCAGCTCCCCGCTCTCCAGCGGCTGCCGGAGTGCGTCCAGCACCCGGCGTTCGTATTCGGGTGCCTCGTCCAGGAAGAGCACGCCGCGGTGTGCCCGGGAGGCGGCGCCCGGACGGGGCAGCCCTGACCCGCCGCCGATGATGGCGGCCGAGGTGGCGGTGTGGTGTGGATTCTCATAGGGCGGCCGGCGCAGGAGCTGCACGGACGCGGAGGTGAGGGCGCAGAGGGAGTGGATGGCGGTAACTTCCATCGCCTCCGTGTCCCCCAGGTCCGGCAGGAGACCCGGGAGCCGCTCGGCCAGCATCGTTTTCCCCGCTCCGGGCGGTCCCGTCAGCAGGAGATGATGGGCGCCGGCCGCGGCGACCTCCAGTGCCCGGCGGGCCTCGGACTGCCCCGACACGTCACGCATGTCGGGCGGGATGGCTGAACCTGCCTCCGGTCCGGTGCCCCGGTCACCGTCCTCAGGCCCGGGTTCAAAGCCCAGGGCCAGATCCTGTGGATCGGCGCCGAAGTCGAACGCCAGCCGGGCCAGCGTCGAGTAGCCCTGCACCCGCGCGCCGGGGACCAGCTCGGCTTCCGCGGCGTTGGAGTTGGCCACCACGACATCCGGGTATCCGGCCCGCACGGCGGCCATGACCGCGGGCAGGACGCCGCGGACCGGCCGCAGCCTGCCGTCGAGGCCCAGTTCGGCGATGAACACGGTACGGCCCGTGGAGCGGACATCGTTGGAGGCCAACAGCGCGGCCATCGCGATGGCCAGGTCGAAACCGGAACCGCGCTTCGGCAGCGAAGCCGGGATCAGGTTGGCCGTGATCTTCCGGCGGCTCAGCGGAATCCCGGAATTCTGGGCAGCAGAGCGGATCCGTTCCTTGGCCTCATTGAGCGAGGCGTCGGGCAGGCCCAAAATGATGAACGCCGGCAGGGTCTGGCCGATGTCAGCCTCGACTTCGACGATATAGCCGTTGAGTCCGACCAGGGCCACGGAGTACGTCCGGCCCAGCGCCACCTACCCCACCCCCTTGAGGTGTTCCACTGCCGGGTTGCCGATGCCGTCGTCGAGCACGGCAACCACATCGACGCGGCGCAACGGCATTCTTAGCTCATGGTCGCGGCACCAGGCGGACGCCAGACGGTGCAGCCGGGCCAGCTTGACCACGCCGACAGCCTCGAAGGGGTGCCCGTAGTCAAGGGATTTCCTGGTCTTCACTTCCGCAATGACCAGCGCGTCGCCGTCGAGCGCGACGATGTCTATTTCGCCTTCCGGGCACCGCCAGTTGCGGTCCACGATCCGCATGCCTTGGGCTTCAAGGTATTCGGCGGCGAGTTCCTCCCCGCGCCGGCCCAGCACATCTTTTGCTCTCATGGAACCAGCGTGCAGCGGCATCCGGAGCCGTAACAGGGCTCCCGGGTGCTATGTGGGAAACTCCAGCTCGGTGGCCGGCGCATGGGGAAGAAGGCGTCAGCTGATTTGTCGTAGCCAGCTTCTAGACTTCCCGTGACAGCCACCCACGGCTGCCGATTCTGACGGCTGGTTTCTAAGCACCACAGACAGCGCAGGGCCTCATCGGGCTATATGGAAACAGGGGGCTGCCCGCCAAGCACAACAAAGCGCAATCGAGGCGAGGGACAACCCATCGTTTAATCAGGGACCAACCCTCCACCGCCACGCGTCAAGACTCCACCGGCAGGCTAGTGGCCGAACTCGTCCGCGTCGAGCCCTACCGGCGCCCCGGAATCCAGCGCACTGATCTGCTTGATTTCGTCCGGAGTCAGGTGAAAGTCGAAGATGTTGATGTTCTCTTTTTGCCGCCCGACGTCGGCTGACTTGGGGATCGCAACGATGCCCTGCTGGGTGTGCCAGCGGAGGACGATCTGGCTGGGCGTCCGTTGGTAGGCCGCGGCCAGGTCCACGATAAGCCGGTTGTCCAGGACCGGGCCGCCCCTGCCCAGCGGGCTCCAGGCCTCGGTGACAATCCCGTATTCCGCATGGACCTGGCGGATATCTGCCCGTGTGCGCTCCGGATCCAGCTGGATCTGGTTGACATGGGGTGTCAGCCCTTCGTCAAAGAGCCGCTTCAAATGTGCCGGTTTGAAATTGGATGTTCCGATCGCCCGGACGTTTCCGGCGTCGAGCAGGGCCCTGAGGCCCTGGAACGCTTCCACGTAGCGATCCTGACCTGGATTGGGCCAGTGTATGAGGAGCAGGTCGATGTACTGGACGCCAAGCCTGGCCGCGCTTGCGTCGAAGGCGCGGTGCGCGCCGTCGTAGCTGTGCCATTCCTTATTGAACTTGGTGGTGATAAAGACCTCTGCGCGCGCTACCCCGCTGCGCCTTATGCCTTCCCCCACCCCGGTCTCGTTGCCGTAGTTCTCGGCGGTGTCAAAGAGCCTGTATCCGGCTTCGACGGCGGCAGCAACGGCGTCGGCTGTTTCTTCATCCTGCATGGGCCAGGTGCCAAGACCGATCAGGGGAATGCGCGGGCCATGCGCCATTGGAACGGTGGGGGCGAGAGCGTATGCCATGGGCACAGCCTAGTTCCTTGCATACCGGGAATGTCCAGCCGTGACAGCCGATTGCGTCGGAGGCGTTCTTCTGACGCCCGCTTCAGGAGCTCGAGCGGCCGGCCTGAGGCAGCGGGATCAGTTCCCCAGGTCTTCGACCTTCGGCAGGGCCAGCTCCTCGCTGCGAGGGAGTTCCTCGACGTTGACGTCCTTGAAGGTGATGACGCGGACGCTTTTGACGAAGCGGGCAGAGCGGTAGACGTCCCACACCCAGGCGTCCTGCAGCGTCAGGTCGAAGTAGACCTCGCCGTCGGCGCTGCGGGCCTGCAGGTCCACGTGGTTGGCCAGATAGAAACGCCGCTCGGTCTCGACCACATAGCTGAACAGCCCGACGACGTCACGGTATTCGCGGTAGAGCTGGAGCTCCATGTCGGTCTCATAGTTTTCAAGGTCCTCGGCACTCATGGTTCCATCTTGCACCATCCGGCGCCGGGCGCGCGCCACGAGGTGCGCCACAACGGTCCGCTGCCGGGCCCGGACCGTCGGGGCAGGCAGCAGGCAGGCAGGCAGGCAGCAGGCTAGAGCAGCTGCCAGCTGACCCGGTGGTACGGCGTGGGCCCGGCGGCGCGGAGTGCGTCCTTGTGCGCGGCGGTCCCGTAGCCCTTGTTCTCGTCCCAGCCGAAGGCCGGGTACTCCGTGTGCAGCCCGCGCATCAGCCCGTCGCGTTCCACCTTGGCCAGGATGCTGGCCGCGGCGACGCTCAGGCACTGCATGTCCGCTTTGACGAGGGTGTGCACCGGCGCGTCGCAGCCGGGCTCCGCCGGGCCGTCGTCAAACAGCGAGGGCTGGGCCTCCGGAGACAGCCAGTTGTGGCTGCCGTCCAGCAGCACCACGTCCGGGATCACGCCGCCGGCCAGGACCGAGTGCCAGGCCCGCGTTCCGGCGAGCCGGAGCGCCCCCACGATGCCGAGGGTGTCGATTTCGTTGGCCGAGGCATGTCCGACGGCCGAGGCAACGCTCCAGCTCCGGACGAGTGGCACCAGGCGTTCCCGGTCTGCCACCTTGAGCAGCTTGCTGTCCCGCACATCCGCCAGAAGCTGCTGCTGTTCGAGGTCGATGACGGCGATCCCCACGCTGACCGGCCCGGCCAGGGCGCCGCGGCCCACCTCGTCGATACCGGCGAGGAGCCGGGCGGAGCTGCGGAAGCGGCGTTCGTAGTCAAGAGTGGGCGCGTCAGACATCGCTGCAGCCGTTACTTTCCGGCCGGGGCGGGAACGCCGCGGAAGACGTCCGGGTAGTTGTCCAGGGACGTGATCCGGTTCAGCGGCCAGGCGATGACGGCAGCCTTTCCCTCGATATCGGCCACGTCCACGAAGCCGCCGTTGCTGTCCAGATGGGCGCGGGAGTCGGCGGAATGGTTCCGGTTGTCTCCCATGACCCAGACCTTGCCCTCGGGGACCACAACGTCGAAGTCCCGCACCTGCGGCACTTCCGCGGCGTTGATGTACGTCTCGGCCAAGGGCGCACCGTTGACGGTGAGCTGGCCGCCGGCGTCGCAACAGGCGACATGGTCGCCGGGCAGCCCGATGACCCGCTTGACGAGGTGCTGTTCGGAGTTGTCCGGCAGCAGGCCGACAAAGGTCAGCCCGTCCTGCACCCAGGTGAAGGGGCCATCCACCTTCGCCGCCGCAGGGACCAGCCAGCCCTGGGTGTCCTTAAACACCACGACGTCGCCGCGCTGAAGCGCGAACGGTTCGGGGACAAGGAGGTTCACGAAGATGCGGTCGTTCACGTCCAGGGTGTTGACCATGGACTCGGACGGGATGTAAAACGCGCGGAACAGGAATGTCTTGATCAGGAAGGACAGCACGATGGCGACCACCACCACGGTGGCCACTTCCTTCACCCAGAGGACGAACGGGTTGCGTCCTTCTTTCGCCTTGGCCCGCCTGGCCCGCTTCGACGTGGATACGGCGTGAGAGGGACCGGTGTGGCCGGGACCGGCGTGCGCAGGCCCCGCAGCAGCGGGCGGACGGGCCGCCGGAGCGTCCGACGTCGAACCGGCAGCAGCCGCCGTCTGGTCCTGCACCTGCGGGAGCGCCGCGGTCGGGTCCTGAGGTGCCACCGCGGGCTCCGGGTCAGCCTGGAAATCAGGGCTCACCGGCTGAACGGAGGTGGGGATCGCTGAGGAGGTAACCCGGGGCTGGTCCTGCCCCCGCGGATCAGGAGTCCGGGGTCCGGTCTCGGGCATCTACTGTCCGTTCGTTGTCGTGTTGGCGGCCGCAGTGGGCCGTGTTACTGCTGTAAATCTATCAAGGGGCCAGATGATCTGTACCGGCCGGCCGACCACGCGGTCCAGCGGCACCATTCCCCCGCCGGGGGCGCCAAGCAGGCTCCGGGAATCGGCCGACATGGAGCGGTGGTCGCCCATCAGCCACAGCCGTCCGGCGGGCACGGTCACACTGAACGTCTGCTCGCTGGGGGCATCGCCGGCATTTAGATATGGTTCCGCAACTTGCTGGCCATTGACTGTGAGCCGTCCGGGCGCGTCGCAACACACCACGTGGTCACCCGGAAGCCCGATGACGCGTTTGACGTAGGTGTTTTCACTGCCGGCCAGCCCAAGCCAGTGCCCGGCGGCGGCGAGGAAATCGGGCACCGGGCCGTTGCCGCTGTTCAGCGGGGCGAAGGATCCACGGCCGTCGAAGACGACGACGTCGCCGCGCCGCACCGGGCCGGCCTGGAAGTCCGTCCGGGACACCACGATCCTGTCGCCCTCGCGGAACAGCGGCTCCATCGAGGCGGAGGGGATGAAGTAGACGTCGAGCCAGACCGAACGGACCACACCGCTGATGACGAAGGCGAGAGCCAGCGCCAGCAACGCAAAACGCCAGCCGAGTTTCCCGGGCTGGCGTTTTGTCTGTTCCATGGTCCGTATCCTCTAACGCTTTTCTGAATTGAACGGCGCTGTTGCGGATGCTCCGGCGCCGCGCTAGCTGACGCATCGGATACGGTCCGTGGACCGCGGTGAAGTCCGGAAGGGACTTACTTTTTGGTCTGGAAGTCGCGCTTTTCCTTGATCTTCGCGGCCTTGCCGCGCAGATCACGCATGTAGTAAAGCTTGGCGCGGCGCACGTCACCCTTGGAGACAACCTCGATCTTGTCGATGATCGGGGAGTGCACCGGGAAGGTACGCTCCACGCCGACGCCGAAGGAGACCTTGCGGATGGTGAAGGTTTCGCGGAGACCGTCGCCATGGCGGCCCAGCACGAAGCCCTGGAAGACCTGGACACGGGAGTTCTTGCCTTCGATGATGTTCACGTGAACCTTGAGGGTGTCACCCGCGCGGAAGACGGGAACATCGGTGCGCAGCGAGGCTGCATCTACGGAATCGAGGATATGCATTGATCCACTCCTGGTGAACGCCACAGGTCACTCACGTTGGGTCACGGCGGCCAAGCCCGGCGCAAAAGCGGCCCGGGAATTCCCGCCGAAAGTTTTCTGTTCCGGCTCCGTCAGGAATTGACGGGGCCGGGGTGCCGGGCTGTTGGTGACGCTCCCCCTGTGGCAGGTTCGCAACCCAGCAGGCACAAGGACTAATTTTGCCACATCCGGGGCCTTCCGGCCAATCCCGCGCGACGCGGACTCTAGGACTGCTCCGCACCGGCGTCGGGGCGGCGCCTGAGGTGCCCGTCGACGACGTCGTACCCGAGGTCCGAGAAGGCCGTACGGTCCGCGCGCGGCAGCTTGGCGGCGTCGAACTCCGTGAGCAGGTCGGGGCGGCGTTCGGCAGTGCGCCGGTACTGCTCGTGCCGGCGCCATTGGGCGATTTTGCCGTGGTTGCCGCTCAGCAGCACCGCCGGCACATCCCGGTCCCGCCAGCTGGAGGGCTTGGTGTAGACGGGGTATTCCAGCAGCCCGTCCGAGTGGGATTCCTCGACGAGGGACTCGGGGTTGCCGACGACGCCGGGCAGCAGCCGCCCGATGGCCTCCACCATGGCCAGCACGGCCACCTCGCCGCCGTTGAGCACATAGTCCCCCAGGCTCACGGGCCGCACGGTGAAGTGGCCGGCGGCCCATTCCATCACGCGCTCGTCGATGCCTTCGTAGCGTCCGCAGGCGAACACCAGCCGGTCCTCCTCGGCGAGTTCGTGGGCCGTGGCCTGGGTGAACCGCTCCCCCGCCGGCGACGGCACAATCAGGACCGGCCGGGCCGCTGTTCCCGGATTGTCAGGGCCGTCCGGACTGGAGTCTGCGGGTCCGACGGCGGCCACGGCGGCCAGCGCCTGCGCCCACGGCTCCGGCTTCATGACCATGCCGGCACCGCCGCCGTACGGGGTGTCATCCACCGTCCGGTGCCGGTCCGTGGTGAAGTCCCGGAGGTCGTAGACGTTCAGCTCCAGCAGCCCGTCCTGGCGCGCCTTACCGATCAGCGAGAGTTCCAGGGGCGCCAGGTACTCGGGAAAGATGCTGACGACGTCGATCCTCATTTAGGCGGTTTCTCCAGCGTCCTCGGACTTGGAAGCGTCCCCGGGCCCGGCGTCGTCGTCGGACTCGGCGCCCTCTTCGGCATTGACCTCGAAGAGTCCCGGCGGCGGGGTCACGAGGACAAAGCCTTCGCCGACGTTGACCTCGGGGACAATCTGCTCCACGAAGGGGATCAGGATTTCCCTGCCGTCCTGCGACGTGACCACGAGCAGGTCCTGGACCGGGAGGGTGTTCAACCCGGAGACCTTGCCGACCACCTTGTCGCCGACGCGGACGTCCAGGCCGACGAGCTCGTGTTCGTACCAGCCCTCGTCGTCGTCATCGTCGTCGAGTTCCTCGGTTTCGATGAACAGCTTGGCGCCGCGGACGGTCTCCGCTTCGTTGCGGGTCTCGATCTCCTCGAACGCGAGCAGCAGGATGTCCTTGTTCCAGCGGGCGCTGAGGATGGTCAGCGGGCCGGCCGAGGCGGGCTCCACCACGAACTGGGTGCCCGGAACGAAGCGGTCCCCGGGCGCGTCGGTGAGCACCTGGACGGTCACTTCGCCGCGGATGCCGTGGGGCTTGCCGATTCGTGCCACCTGAAGCTGCATCTGTTCCTCTGTTCGGGGTTGGTTGTTCGGTTGGCGATTCTGTGGATCAAGGGAAAACAGTCCGGCCCCTCCACCATTATCTGGTGAAGGGGCCGGACTCAAGACAAGTAGTGCTGAAAGCGTTACCGGCGGCGGTCGGTGTCGACGACGTCGACCCTGACCGGCTCGCCATCCGCCAGCGCTGCAACCACTGTGCGCAATGCGCGTGCGGTGCGGCCCTGCCGGCCGATCACCCGTCCGAGGTCGTCCTGGTGAACGCGCACTTCGAGGGTGTCCCCGCGGCGGTTGTTCTTCGCACTGACCTTGACATCCTCAGGGCTGTCAACGATCCCGCGGACGAGGTGTTCGAGCGCTTCTGCCAGCAATGTACTAAGCCTCGGTGGTCTCTGCTGCGGCGTCGGCGGGGGCCTCGGCTGCGTCGTCCTTCTTGGCCTTCTTGGTGATGGCCTCCGGGATGATCACGGAACCCTTTTCCGGGGTAACGAAGGCAGCCTTGGGAGCCTTGGTCTTCAAGGTGCCCTCCTGGCCCGGGAGGCCCTTGAACTTCTGCCAGTCACCGGTGATCTTGAGGATCGCGGCAACCTGCTCGGACGGCTGTGCGCCGACGCCGAGCCAGTACTGGGCACGGTCCGCGTCCACCTCGATGTACGAGGGCTCTTCGGTGGGGTGGTACTTGCCGATCTCTTCGATGGCACGGCCATCACGCTTGGAGCGTGCGTCCATGACGACGATGCGGTAGTACGGTGCGCGCATCTTACCGAAGCGCTTAAGGCGAATCTTTACGGCCACTTTTGTGGTCACTCCTGTTTCTGAAACGGGGTCGAGCCCGGCGTTCTGCACCCGTGGGGCGGGCCGTACTAGGGGGTTCTAAAAGGACAAGATCCGGACGCGGAGAGAGGGGCCACGCAGATCGAGTACCTGTTCATTGTGCCAGATCAACGCGCGGATTTCGACTTGACGCCCGCACCCGTGCAGATCAGAGGGCAAATCAGGGGGCAAATCTGCAGACAAATAGCGGGGCCAAGCGGTTCCGGACTGCGGCGTCAGCGGGTCCAGACGTAGAGCCCGGACCGGGCGGCGGGATCGACGCCGGCAGCCAGTTCCGCCAGCTGGCGGACATAACGGGCTGCCTGGTCCGCACCGAAGGGCATGTCCTCCTCGGCGGCCCAGCTGAGGGCCACCTCCGCCAGGACGTCGCCCTCCCCCTCGGTCTCATAGCTGAGCAGGTCCGCGAGCGCCCTGACCATGGCCGGCGGGACGCCAAGCAGGGAGTCGCTGGCCACGTCCACCATGGCGAGCTCGTAGTCGGCGCCGGCGGAGTGCACGGCCGTCCCGGCCAGATCGCCGAGTCGTTCGACTTCGAAGTCGCTGATGTCCGGGATCCGGAGGGCCCCGGCGGCCGCGGCTCCGCCGCCCTCGAGCGCAGCCGCGCGCTTGAGGGCTTCATCGTGGGTGGAGACAAAGATTTCGGTGAATCCCATGGGTGATCCTTAGTGGCTCGGCGCTGATCGCGCGGCGGAAATTCCGGCTCCAGCCTAGCCCAGCCGCCCGGTCCGGACGGCGTGCCGGCCAGCGCCGCCGGCCAGCACGCCCAGCCGGCGCCCAGCCAGCGTGCCGGCCGGCGCCGCAGCCAGCGCACCGGCCCGCGCCGCAGCCAGGGTGCCGTCAGCGCACGGCGACGCGGATGCGGTTCCGCCACGGGTCTTCGAAGCGCAGTTCGGCTCCCGTGTGGTGCGAGGGGACGCCGGCGGTCTTGAGGCGGCCGGCGAGGGCTCCGACGTCGTCGCCTGACGGTACTTCAATCAGCACCTCGCCCAGGCCGAGGGTGTCCCGGCGGGGGCCGGCGCCGCGGCTGTTCCAGACGTTCATCGCCATGTGGTGGTGGTAGCCTCCCGCGGACACGAACAGCGCCTGGCCGTGCCAGCCTGCGGTCTTCTCGAAGCCGAGGGTCCCGACGTAGAAGTCCTGCGCAGAATGGACGTCACCCACCTGCAGATGGACATGCCCGATGCCGGCCTCCGCCTCACGCTGTCCGCTGACGGATTCCTCGGTGAGGAACTGTTCGAGGTAGCGCTGCGGCGGCAGGGCCAGGCTGTCCATCACAACGTTGTTACCCTCCCAGGACCACGCCTCGCGCGGACGGTCCCAGTACAGCTCGATGCCGTTGCCCTCGGGATCGTTGAAGTAGAAGGCCTCGCTCACGAGGTGGTCTGCGCTGCCGGTGAAGGACTGCGGCTCGAACTGGGCGGCGCTGGCCACCGTGGCGGCGAGGGACGGCTGGTCGTCGAACAGCAGCGCGGTGTGGAAGAGGCCGGCCTCGCCGCGCGAGGGGAGGCTGAGTCCGGGCGCCGGGGCGAGGTGGACCAGCGGCTTCTGCCGGCGTCCCAGGTAGAGCCCGCCGTCCTGCTCGGCCACGATGTCGAGGCCGAGGGCGCGCTGGTAGTAGTCCGTCATGAGCTTCATATCGCCGACCTTGAGCATCACGGTGCCCATGGTGAGTGCGGCGGGAAGAAGATCCTGGGTGCTGGCTTCTGCAGTCATTTGATCGCTCCGGTGCTTCAGCGGCCACCGACCTTCGATGACCTTCATATAAACTAAATTACTTGAAGCTTCAATTTATTCCTAATGGCCTGGGTTGTTCCTGGCGGACCGGCTCTCCGCGCGGCACGATATGTTTCAGCTGCCGCAGCGTGTCCAGACCGCTCCGCGGATCGTCGGCGGAGACCAGGACATCGGCGCTGGCACCTTCGCTGATCGCCCTGGGCAGAACCTTGTACGTCATTGACCGCTCATCTACGCTGGGCGAGTCAGATTCAAGGTTGGCACGGCAGCGCGGCCGGAGACCGAGGTCGGCGCTCTTGGAGAAGGAGGAACCATGCAGGACGAGCAGGTTGACCGCAATCTCAAGGGAATGGACGATCTCGACTTCGACGGTTGGAACAAGGCCGACTGGAACGGCGCCTTTGCCCATCACCACACTGATGACGTTCTCGTGGACTGGAAAGGCCAGGACCCCACGCGTGGGGTCGGGCAGCACATTGACGCGATGAAGGCTTACGTCGATTCCGCCGGGGGCACGCCGCCCACGATCACCTCCCACCCGATCGCGTTCGGATCCGGTGAGTGGACCTGTGTCATCGGCGAGTTCGAGGATGGAAGCCGCATGGTGACGGTCGCGAAGTGGCGTGACGGAGCCATCGCCGAAGAGTACATCTGGGCGTAGACCCGCGCCCATCACGCGGAAGCCGAAGCCGGGACCGGGCGCAGTGGTCATTCGGCTCCACACCGCTTCCACCCATTTATCCACAGAAGGCTGGGCCATGACAGAGAAGACTCAGATAACCGGGCGAAAGTTCGTTTTCGATTTCGGCGACAACGCCAAATACGAACTGAATTTCGTTGCCGAGGACAAACTCGAAGTCACCGTCGTCGCCGACGCCAGCTACCCGGCCGGGACACTCAATAAATTCGATATCACCCGCACGCAACTCCGCCCCGACCTGTATTTGGTCACCTGGGTCGAGGAAGACACCGGCAACACCGTCACCCACGTCCAGGACTACGAAAACCTGACCGCTTACACCAACATCACCGACCTGGCCTCCCGCAGCTTCTGGAACCTTAAGGGGCGAATCATCCCGGTCCATGATCACTGAGCCGTCCACAGGCCGCGCGTTGCCGAACTGCGTGAGCGCGCAACGCGGATGGCCATTGATGCAAGGAAAGACCCTGCGACCAGGACCGGCGCGTACCGCCGGATCGGAGAGCAGCTCGGGGTGAGCTCCGAGGCGCTGCGGACCTGGGTGAGCCGGGCCGAGGTCGACGAGGGTCTGCGGCCGGTCACGACGACGGCGGACGCGGACCGGATCGCCCTGAAAATGACGCTTCTTCCGGCTAGTAGGCATTTTCGTTAGTTCGCCGGGGGTTCAGGTCCAGGCAGCGGGGTGGCCGGACTCAAGGGCATGCCGCGCGCCGGGGTCGGCGGGCGACATATTCCGGTCCTGCCCGGTCCCGGGCGCGAGGACTAGGCGGTCCTCCCGGGAAGTAGCCCGGCGCCGGCCACCGGAAACGCCCCACGCACCCCTGCCGTGACGTTCCTCCCCAGTTGCTTCGGCGCCACGCGCAAACCGCCCGCGGGAATCCGGGGTTCGCCACGGCAGGCAGGCGGTCCGGCGGCAAGCAACCGGGCAGGAGCGCCCCGCCGACTGCCCGGGCTAGTCTCACGAACAGTCGTTCGCGGACAGGTCCCATCGAATTGCTGAAGTAAGGGTGATGCAGGTTCGACGAGCGGGGGCGGCCGGTCTTGCGCCGCCCTCCGGCGTGTCCTAGAAGATGCCGTTGGTGTGTGGAAGTTCGGCCGGAACCGGGGCGATGGCGTCCCAGTGTTCGACGATCTTGCCGTTCTCGATGCGCCACAGGTCGTTGTAGATGACCGGGACGCCGAATTCACCTTCGGCGCGGGTGAAGACGAAGTCTCCCTCGGCGACGACCTGGTGCACCGCTTTGTAGGCCAGGAGCTTGCCGTCCGCGCCCCAGGCGGCTGCCGCCGCCCCGAATCCGTCAAGATTGTCGGCCGCCTCGACATTGTGCTGGGCGTAGAGCCCGGTCGTGACATAGTCGGTCAACAGGCTGTAGTCGGCGCCAACGAGGACCTTCTCGACCCAGTCGAGGACGAGGGCCTTGTTCTGCGCGGTCTTGTCGAGGTCGGTGGCGGCCACCGGGCCATCGGTCTGGGTGCGGCCGCTGACGGTTTCCTCGGCGACGGGGACGAGAGAGTCCCAGTGCTCCACGATGCGGTCGTTCTCGACACGCCACACGTCGAAGCCGACCAATTCCGCGGGCCCGAAGCCGGCGTAGAGACCCTGGGTGACAACGAGGTCACCTTCCGCGTATGCCCGTACAGGGGTGTAGGCGAAGTCCGTCGGCAGATTCGATGCGAGTGCCCGCAGCCCCTCGATGCCGCCGGCAACCAGGGTGGAGTGCTGTACGTAGCTGGGATCGAAGTAGGTGTCGATCGCCGTAAGGTCCCTGTTGATGAAGAGCGCGGTGGTTGCCGCGATGACGATGGCCTTGCTGGTCATGGGAGTGCTCCTAGTCCTCATTTTCGTTAATTCGTCGGGGGTTCAGGTCCAGGCGGCGGGGTCGTTGGGGTAGAGGCCGCAGGCGGTGTCGAGGGCTTCTTCGGCGGTGCCGCCGGCCAGCCCTATGGGCAGGTAGTTGTCCTGGTAGTCGTCCGTGACTGGCGCGGTAGATCGCGAAGCCCCAGGCGTTGGCGTATCCGGCGTAGCGCAGCCGGCACAGCGGCAGGGTCTCCCCGCAAACTTTGTGTCCGCCGGCGCCGCGAGGGCCGGGAACGTCGCGATGTTGATGAGGGTGGGGACGATCGGCACGCCTTGTTCGACGAAACGAGGCAGGTGCCGCGGGGGGCAGGCCGGTGCCGTTTTCGATGCAGTCGATCCCGGCGTCGAGCATGTCATCCAGCGTGTCCTCGGCGAAGCAGTGCGCCGTGACCCGGGCGCCTTCATCATGGGCGGCCTGCACGGCGTCCTTGAGCTCCCGGGGCGAGGTCGCCGGCGTCGCGGTCAATCCAGTCCCCCACGACCTTGACCCAGCCGTCGCCGGCGCGGGCCTGCTTGCGTACGGCCTCCACCAGACCCTCCGGCTCCACTTCGACGGCGAAGCCGTGCAGGTAGCGCCGGGTTCTCGCGATGTGCCGGCCGGACCGGATGATGTGTGGCACGTCGGCACGCCGCTGCAGCCAGCGGGTGTCGTGCACGGCGCCGGCATCGCGCACCAGCAGGGTGCCGGCGTCTCGGTCGGTGATGGCCTGCGCCTCCGCCACCTGTTCCGCCACAACCCCGCCGGGGCCGAGACCGATGTGGCAGTGCGCGTCGACCAGCCCGGGGATGACCCACCCGTCCAGTCCCGGCCCACCCGTGTGGTAGCTTCGTCTACGACCACACGGGTGCCCTTGCAGGGGCTGAGATCGGGCTGATGCAGCCTGCGACCGTTGAACCTGTCCGGGTAATGCCGGCGAAGGAAGTGAGTATTCCCGTGAATACGCAAGAAACACAGTTGATCCCTGCCCAAAATGAGACTTCCCAGGAAACACAGTCACTGAAGTCCCATTCTTTGGCTTTCACCACGGACGAGGAACACGGCATCCGCGTTCCGGTGACCGAAATTGCCCTGGAGGATTCCCCCGGCGGGGTGAAGAATCCGCCGTTCACGATATACCGGACGGCCGGCCCCGGAAGCGATCCAGTGGTCGGCTTGGAGCCGTTCCGGTCCGAATGGATAGAATCCCGGGGCGATACCGAGCCCTACGGCGGCCGGGAACGGAACCTGCTCGACGACGGTAAGTCGGCGGTGCGCAGGGGCGCCGCGTCGGCTGAATGGAAGGGTGCACAGCCGGTGCCCCGCCGCGCCGTCGACGGCAAGACGGTCACCCAGATGCACTACGCCCGCCAGGGCGTCATCACTCCGGAGATGCGGTTCGTGGCCGCTCGGGAGAACTGCGACGTGGAGCTGGTCCGCAGCGAGGTGGCGGCCGGCCGCGCCATCATTCCCAACAGCATCAACCACCCCGAATCCGAGCCCATGATCATCGGCAAGGCCTTCCTCGTGAAGATCAACGCCAACATCGGCAACTCGGCGGTCACCAGCTCCATCGCCGAGGAAGTGGACAAGCTGCAGTGGGCCGCCCAGTGGGGCGCGGACACGGTGATGGACCTTTCCACCGGGGATGACATCCACACCACCCGTGAATGGATCATCCGCAACTCCCCCGTCCCGATCGGGACGGTGCCGATCTACCAGGCGCTGGAGAAGGTCAACGGCGAGGCCAATGACCTGACCTGGGAGATCTACCGGGACACGGTGATCGAGCAATGTGAGCAAGGCGTGGACTACATGACCGTCCACGCAGGTGTGCTGCTGCGCTATGTGCCGTTGACCGCCAACCGGGTCACCGGGATCGTGTCCCGCGGCGGAGCGATCATGGCAGGCTGGTGCCTGGCCCACCACGAGGAAAACTTCCTGTATACGCACTTTGACGAGCTGTGCGAAATTTTCGCCAAGTACGACGTCGCGTTCTCCCTCGGTGACGGTCTGCGGCCAGGGTCGACGGCGGACGCCAACGACGCCGCCCAGTTCGCCGAACTGGACACCCTGGCCGAACTTACCAAGCGGGCGTGGACATACGACGTGCAGGTCATGGTCGAAGGCCCGGGGCACATCCCCTTCCACCTGGTCCGTGAAAATGTGGAACGCCAGCAGGAGCTGTGCGACGGCGCCCCGTTCTACACGCTGGGGCCGCTGGTCACGGATATTGCGCCCGGCTATGACCACATCACCTCGGCGATCGGCGCCACGGAGATTGCCCGCTACGGCACCGCGATGCTCTGCTATGTCACGCCCAAGGAACACCTCGGACTGCCCAACAAGGACGATGTGAAGACCGGCGTGATCACCTACAAGATCGCCGCCCATGCCGCCGACCTCGCCAAGGGCCACCCCGGTGCGCACGAACGCGACGATGCCCTGTCCAAGGCCCGCTTCGAATTCCGCTGGCGGGACCAGTTCGCGCTGTCGCTGGACCCGGTCACGGCCGAGGCCTTCCACGATGAGACGCTCCCCGCGGAGCCGGCCAAGACGGCCCACTTCTGCTCGATGTGCGGGCCCAAGTTCTGCTCCATGCGCATCAGCCAGGACATCCGGGACGAATACGGCTCCGCGGACTCGCAGGCCGCACTCGCCGACATGGCGGCGGGAATGCGTGCGAAGAGCAACGAGTTCCTCGCCTCGGGCGGCAAGGTCTACCTGCCGGAGCCGCAGCTTCCGGCCCAGGCCTAGCGGACCCGCCCAACTAGGTCGCAGTTAACGTCGTTTTGGGCGCCCATAACGACATTAACTGCGACCCAGTTGGGCCAGCCACTTAGGAGGCGTGGGCGTGCTGGCTCCGGCCGACGTCGGCGATGAACGCCCGGATGACCCGGTCACCCTCAGCTGAATCCTGGGGCCGGTGCCCGCCCGCCGCAATGCGGTGCAGGGCGCCGGTCTCGCGCAGGTAGCCGGCGATTTCCTCGTAGAGCGGCTCCCAGCCACCGGTCAGGACCAGGGTGGGTACGCCCGGGACGATCTGCAGCGGGGCTTCCCAGGGCGGTGCCTGCAGCCGCAGCCTGCGGGCTTCACGCTGCTCTTCGGGCCCCGGGACTTCGGCCGTTCCGGCGCCGGGGCTGTGGGCGGCGAACGCCCGGCGGATGAACTCGCGCCGGAAATCGTCATCGCTGAGGTGGTGCCGCACATCGAAGAGCGGCTGCATCAGGGCCCGGTACGCCGCCGTCGCGGGCAGTTCCGCCGTCAGCGAGAGGCAGGCCGGTTCAACCAGGGCCAGGGACTGCACCAGGTCGGGGCGCTCGACGGCGGCCATCATCGCCGCTATGGCGCCCTGCGAATGCGCCACGACGTGGCCGCCCGACTCGCCGCGGCCGTCGTCGGCCAGGGCACGCAGCACGATCGCGGCATCCGCGGCGAAGTCCGTTTCAAGCGGTTCCGCGACGGCGTCGAAGCCGTGCCGGCGCAGGAACAGCGCGTCGTAGTCCAGCGCCATCCCGTGCTGTTTCGGCCACGCCGCGGCGCCGAAGCTGCCCGCCCCGTGGACGAAAACTACGCGCTGCTTGAACATGATCCAACCCTATGGCACCGGCCCGGCAATCAGCCCCGGCGACATAGCGGGCACGGCGCCTGGTTCGCCGGCTCCGTTACCCTAATGCCGTTACTTTAGTGCCGCTACTTGCTGCCGCCGAGGAACTTATCGAAGCCCTTGGGCAGGTTCAGCTGGGAGGGATCGAAATCCTCACCTTGGCCGCCGAAGGATGCCCCGGTGGGCAGCGGCTTCGGTCCCGCGGCACGCCGGGCCTCGGCGTCCTTGAGTTCCTGTGCTGCCTTGGCCGGGTTCCCGGAGCGGGCCTTCTTCTTGGGCGCGTTCTTGGCACTCTTGCGGGCACCTCCTCCGCCGCCCATGCCCGGCATGCCGGGCATTCCAGGCATGCCGCCGCCTGCAGCCATCTTCTTCATCATCTTCTGCGCCTGGGCAAAGCGTTCCAGCAGGCCGTTCACCTCGGAGACATGCACACCGGAACCACGGGCAATACGGGCGCGGCGGGAGCCGTTGATGATCTTCGGCGCAACCCGCTCGTGCGGGGTCATGGAGCGGACGATCGCCTCGACGCGGTCGATTTCCCGTTCATCGAACTGCTCCAGCTGCTGCCGGATGTTCTGCGCGCCGGGCATCATCATGAGCATTTTCTTCATGGAGCCCATGTTGCGGATCTGCTGCATCTGGGAGAGGAAGTCGTCAAGGGTGAAATCTTCCTGGTCGGCGAACTTCTTCGCCATCCGGGCGGCCTCGTCCTTGTCCCAGTTCTGCTCGGCCTGCTCGATCAGGGTGAGCACGTCACCGAGGTCGAGGATCCGCGAGGCCATCCGGTCCGGGTGGAAGAGCTCGAAGTCGTCCAGGCCTTCGCCGGTGGACGCGAACATGACGGGCTTGCCGGTCACGGACGCGACGGAGAGCGCGGCACCGCCGCGGGCGTCGCCGTCGAGCTTGGAGAGCACGATGCCGGTGAAGTTGACGCCTTCGTCGAAGGCCAAGGCCGTGTTGACGGCGTCCTGGCCGATCATCGAGTCGATCACGAACAGGACTTCGTTCGGGACGATGGCCCGGCGGATCTGGCGTGCCTGTTCCATCATGTCCGCGTCGACGCCGGTCCGGCCGGCGGTGTCCACGATCACGACGTCGTGCAGGGTGCGGCGGGCTTCCTCGACGCCGGCGCGGGCGACGGCGACCGGGTCACCGGCGGGGTGATCGAGCTCGGTGGAGGTGGCGCCCGGGTGCGGGGCGAACACGGGCACGCCGGCGCGCTGGCCGACGATCTGGAGCTGGTTGACGGCGTTGGGGCGCTGCAGGTCGGAGGCGACCAGCATGGGGCTGTGGCCCTGGGCCTTGAGGTACTTGGCGAGCTTGCCGGCGAGGGTGGTCTTGCCGGCACCCTGGAGGCCGGCGAGCATGATGACGGTGGGGCCGGTCTTGGCGAGGCGGATCCGGCGGGTTTCGCCGCCGAGGATCTCGACGAGTTCCTCGTTGACGATCTTCACGATCTGCTGGCCGGGATTCAGGGCGGCGTTGACCTCGGCGCCGAGGGCACGCTCGCGAACTCGTCCGGTAAATTCGCGGACCACGGGCACGGCAACGTCGGCGTCCAGCAGGGCGCGCCGGATCTCGCGGACCGTGCCGTCAACGTCCGCCTCGGTGAGGCGGCCTTTGCCACGGAGGTTCTTGAAGGTTGCTGTCAACCGGTCAGAGAGTGAATTGAACACGCGCCGTGCACTTCTTTCAGTGGATCTACGGATGGCGGCCGGTCCGGCACGCCAGCGTCGCGACTGATGTTCGCCTGAACGAACCGCCTCGACAACGGGACTCGACTATCTAGGGTACCAAGACGGGACTCCAAGATGGCATGCTGGCTGGATGACCAGCCAAACAACCGTGAAAACCCTGCTCATCCTCGGCGCCTCGGGCGACCTGACCGGAAGGCTGCTGCTGCCGGGACTGGCGGGGCTCGCGGCCCGCGGGCGGGCCGAGGGCCTGACGCTCGTGGGCGCCGGCTCCAATCCGTGGACGCAGGCTCAATGGCTGGAACGCATCGACGCGAGCTTCGCCGATGCCGCCTCCCAGACGGATGCCGCTGGCAAGAGGGAACTGAAGCGGATCCGCGGGACCACGAGCTACCACCAGCTGGACGTGACGGCGGATGGACAGCTGGCCGGGCAACTGGCACAGCTCGAGGGCCCGGTTGCGGTGTACTTCGCGCTCCCGCCGCAGGTCAGCCAGAAAGCCTGCGAGGCCCTTAAACCGGGGCAGGTCCCGTCCGGAACCCGGCTGGTGATGGAGAAACCCTTCGGTTCCGATGAGGAGTCCGCGCGCCACCTGAACAAGACCCTGGCCAGCCTCGTCCCGGAGGACCACATCCACCGGGTGGACCATTTCCTGGGCAAGGCGACGGTGCTCAACATCCTGGGCCTGCGGTTCGCCAACAACTTCCTTGAACCCGTCTGGAACCGGGAGCACATCGAAAAGGTGGAGATCATCTTTGATGAGGACCTTGCCCTGGAGGGACGTGCGCGTTACTACGACGGCGCCGGCGCCCTCCGGGACATGATCCAGAGCCACCTGCTCCAGATCATGGCCCTCATGGCGATGGAGCCCCCGGCCTCTGTAGATCAGCGGGATCTCCGCGACGGTGTGGCGACCGTCCTGCGGGCCAGCAGCATCAAGGCGCCCTACGCCAAGAACACACGCCGCGCCCGGTACACGGCAGGGTCTATCACCGGACGCAAGATCCCGGACTATGCCAAGGAAGAGGGCGTGGACGCGGCCAGGGGCACCGAAACGCTCGCCGAGGTCAAAGTGGAGATCGACAACTGGCGCTGGCGGGGTGTCCCCTTCATCCTGCGCTCCGGAAAGGCGCTGGGCACGACGCGAAAGGAAGCGGTGATCACGTTCCGGCCCGTGCCGCACCTGCCGAAGGGGTTCACCGGGGTGGACGCCCCCAACCAGCTCCGGATCGGATTCGGCCCGGACACGCTGCAGCTCGACGTCGATGTGAACGGCCCGGGCGACATCTTCAGCCTGGACCGGACCACCCTCTTGGCCGAGCTGAATGCCTCGGCGTTCCTGCCCTACGGCGAAGTCCTGGAGGGTGTCCTCACCGGCGATCCCCTGCTGTCCGTGCGGGGCGACACCGCGGAAGACTGCTGGCGGATCGTTGAACCCGTGCTGAAGTCGTGGGAGCGAAACTCCGTGCCGCTGGAGGAGTACCCCGCCGGGACGTCCGGTCCGGAGGGCTGGCCCACGTAAGTGTATTGACCACGGAGGTTGGCGACGCGGCTGGCGGCTAAACGAGAATGACCACCGGGCAGGACATGCCCCGCGTGGGGGCCGGCCGATGGACATATTCGGATATGCCCGGTCCCCGGGGCGAAGACGGGACATGTCCTCCCGGGGAAGTGGCCCGGCGCCCCCGGCGGAGCCGCTGCACGTGCCCCCGGATCAGGACATGCCCAGCGCCGGGGCCGGCCGATGGACATATTCCGGCTATGCCCTGTCCCGGGCGCGAAGACTTGGCATGTCCTCCCGGGCGCGAAGCCTGGGCCTCAACCCCGACGAACTAACGAAAATGCCCACTAGATCCTGAATGGCCGACGGACTTCCTCCATCTTCGGCCATCGCCCTCATAACTTCACGCTGTGCTGGCGTCGCCCTCTCCCAGCCTGACTGGTACAACCCCCGATCAACCTCCAGGCGGGCTTTGATTGCGCCAATTTCTAACCTGTTCTATCGCCGTATAACAAAAAGCTTATACGGCTTGATAAATCGTTATAGACCTGCGTGCGCATTGCGACGAAACCCCTGAGCCGCACGAACACCTCCGTTTGTGGAATGGGACTCAGGAAAAACCCACTCCGCCCCGAGGTCTTCTTCATGTCACCCCGCCACGCCGAACGTCACAAACATCTGTGGTTAATGCACCTCGGCCGCCGTCGATCTCTGCCTGACGCAAAGTTTTCCGGCGCGCGGGCACAGAAAAGCGGGCCGGTCACCTTTCCAGGTAACCGGCCCGCTCTTGCTGGTAACGCTCTGCTAGACGGCGGCGCTAGATGGCGGCCGATCCGCGTTCCCCGGTGCGGACCCGCACGGCCTCGAACACATCCATCGTCCAGACCTTGCCGTCCCCGGCCCGGCCGGTGTTCGAACTGGCGATGATGACATCCAGGATGTCGTCCGCCTGTTCGTCCGTGGCCAGCACCTCTACCCGGATCTTGGGCAGCAGGTCCACGTTGTATTCGGCGCCGCGGTACACCTCGGTGTAGCCGCGCTGCCGGCCGTAGCCGCTGGCCGCGCTGACCGTGAGGCCCTGCACCCCGTAGGCCTCAAGGCCTTCCCGGATTGCATCGAGTTTTTCCGGCCGGACGATTGCTGTGATCAGTTTCATGCCCCCACACTTTCCTTGCCTGCTGCGGTCTTCTTGCCATTGGACGCGACGTCCACCGGGGCGGCGGCCGGGACCGCTACCCCGTCCTCGCCCTGCGGCCTGCCGGTGATCAGTTCATGCAGCGGCTGGAAGCTTCCGCCGTGGCCGCCGACGCCGAACTCGTAGGCCGTCTCTGCGTGCAGGCTGAGGTCCACGCCCACGACTTCCTGTTCCTGGGAAACCCGGAAGCCCATCGTCTTGTGGATGGCCAGGGCGATCACAGTGGTCAGGACTGCCGAGTAGGCGATGGCCATGCCGGCCACCGCGAGCTGGGCCCACAGCTGGGTGAAGCCGCCGCCGTAGAAGAGGCCGCCGCCGACGCCCTCGACGGGGAGCGCGATGAAGCCCAGCGCGACCGTGCCGATGATGCCCGAGACCAGGTGGACGCCCACGACGTCGAGCGAGTCATCAAAGCCCCAGCGGAACTTGAGCCCGACAGCGAGCGAGGAGGCCACACCGGCCACGACGCCGAGGCACAGTGCACCGACCGGGCTGACGTTGGCGCAGGCCGGGGTGATCGCCACGAGACCGGCAACCACACCGGAGGCTGCACCGAGCGAGGTCGGGTGTCCGTCGCGGATGCGCTCCGTGACGAGCCAGCCGAGCATGGCCGCGGCGGGGGCCGCCAGGGTGTTGACCCAGATCAGGCCGCCCTGCTCCGCCGTCGTCGCTGCGCCGCCGTTGAAGCCGAACCAGCCGAACCAGAGGATTGCCGCGCCGAGCATGACGAACGGGATGTTGTGCGGGCGGTGGTTCGGGTCCTTGCCGAAGCCCTTGCGGTTGCCGATGATCAGCACGAGGATCAGTGCGGCGACGCCGGCGTTGATGTGCACCACCGTACCGCCGGCGAAATCGATCGCGGGGCCCAGCGCCTTGCCGATGGCGCCTTCCGGGCCGAAGAGGCCTCCGCCCCAGACCATGTAGGCCAGCGGGCAGTAAACCAGCGTGACCCAGACCGGGACGAAGATGGTCCAGGCGCCGAACTTGGCACGGTCCGCGATCGCGCCGCTGATCAGTGCCACGGTGATGATGGCGAAGGTGGCTGCGTAGCCCACCTTGATCAGTCCGTCAGGGGAGGTGACGCCCTCCAGCCCGAAGGTGGCGAACGGGTTCCCCACCATCTGCAGGAAGCCCTCGCCGGAGCTCATCGAGGCACCCCAGAGCACCCACACCACACCGACCATGCCGATGGAGATGAAGCTCATCATCATCATGTTCAGTGCAGCCTTGGCGCGCGTCATGCCGCCGTAGAAAAATGCGAGTCCTGGTGTCATGAACAGCACGAGTGCCGCCGCCACCATCAGCCATACGTGACCTGCGGTAAGTTCCATGGTGCACGTCCTCCCTTGCCGAGATGCGATCTCAGTTGATCTTGCGGACCACTCCGCCTGCCCAACGCGTTTTGCGTTCTAAGAAGAGTTTTGCCGGGCCGTGTTTCACAGGCAGAGGATTTACATTGCCGGGGTGTTACAAGAACCTGCCGGAAGTAAATGGTGCGTCTCCGCCTTGTTACGGTTATGTTTCAGGCCTTTAGTTCCGCCTTCCGCGTTCCGTGATCGAGGACCACAGCATCATGAGCAAGACCCCCCGCCCCGACGGTGCCACCGAGCCGGAGGCCGCCACCCGCCAGCCGGGACGTTTGCCCCGTGACATCAAGGTGATGCTGGTTGCCGCCTTCCTGATTGCGCTCGGCTTCGGGCTGGTGGCGCCGGTGCTCCCGCAGTTCGCCACCACGTTCGACGTCGGCGCCACGGCCGCCGCGGTGATCGTCAGCATCTTCGCGTTCATGCGGCTCGTGTTCGCCCCGGCCGGCGGTGCCCTGATCGTGCGGCTGGGCGAACGGCCGGTGTATGTGGCCGGGCTGCTGATTGTGGCGGCCTCCACCGCGGCGTGCGCCTTCGCCCAGGACTACTGGCAGCTGCTGGTCTTCCGGGGCCTGGGCGGCGCGGGTTCGGTGATGTTCACGGTGGCGTCGATGGCGCTCGTGATCCGGCTGGCGCCGCCGGAAAGCCGCGGGCGTGTCTCCGGGGCTTACGCCTCGGCTTTCCTGATCGGCAACGTCTGCGGTCCGATTGTGGGCGGCCTGCTCGCCAGCTTCGGGCTCCGCGTCCCCTTCCTCGCGTACGCCGCCGCGCTGGTGCTGGCGGCCCTGGTGGTGCAGACCCAGCTCAGCCACGTTCCCGCCGCGTCCCGGCCGGAGGGCGGGGTGGCCCCGGCGATGGAGCTCCGGGAAGCCCTGCGGGACAGCGCCTACCGCGCCGCCCTGGCCTCCAGCTTCGCCAACGGCTGGGCCACTTTTGGGGTGCGGATGGCCACCGTGCCGCTCTTCGCCGTCGCGGCACTCGGGGCGGGACCGGAGGCCGCCGGCTGGGCGCTGGCCGTGTTCGCGGCTGGAAACGCTGCGGCGCTGACGTTTTCCGGAAGGCTCGCCGACAACCTGGGCCGGAAGCCCCTGATGCTGGCCGGCCTGCTCATCACCGGCACGGCCACGGCGGCCATCGGCTTCACCGAGGCGTTGCCCTGGTTCCTCGCCGCGTCCGCCGTCGCAGGCATCGGCTCCGGGCTGCTCGGCCCCGCGCAGCAGGCGGCCATCGCCGATGTGATCGGCAATGACCGGTCGGGCGGCCGCGTGCTTGCCGTCTTCCAGATGACCGCTGACAGCGGCGCCATCATCGGTCCCGTGTGCGCCGGGCTGCTGGCGGACCGCTTGGGCTACGGCTGGGCCTTCGGCGTCACCGGCGGCATCCTCATTGCCGCGGCAGCCGGCTGGCTGGTGGCCCGGGAGAGCCTCCGGGCCCAGCCCGCGGCGAAGGCCTGACGCCGGGCGCGGCGCCGCGGTCCGCGGGGTGCCCCAGCCTTGGCTAAGCTGGACGGGACTTGCCAAAACTTCCGGAGGTACTGCCTTATGGCGCCAATCGACCATTCACCTGGGAATTCAGCTACCCCCGAGCCCGACGACCATGATTCCACGCCAGCGGGCAACAAGAAGCGCGCGCGGCTGATCGCCGTAGGCGGGATCGTCGCCGTCGTGGTTGCCGCGGCCGTGGCCATACCTCTGACGTTCGGGACGCCGGCGCCTCAGCCCGCTGCCTCGAGCCCGGCCGCAACGGCGCCAACGGCCGCAAGCAGCGAACCCGCAGAAGTGGGTCCTGCCGTCACCTACTACAACCAGGCCGGGCCGCCGGCCGGTTCACCGCTGGAAAATGTTGAGCCCCTCAAGGTGGGCGTGTCCAAGGACCTGGTGGGCACCTCCCTGAACAAGGGCCTGACAGGAATCTCGCTGGAGGCCACCGATCTCGGCGATCCCGACCTCGCCGACACCAACCCGACCATCGTGAAGCTGCTGCAGGAAATCGACCAGCCCGTCATGCGCTTCGGCGGCAATGCCGTGGACCGCCGGTTCTTCTGGACGTCCACCGGTGAGGCAGTCCCGTCCGGTTACAAGGGAGACAAGGCCCGCCCGGTGAGGGCCGTGGGACCCGCCGACCTGGACAGGGTCAACAAGCTCCTGGTGGCCGGCAATGCGAAAATTAGCCTCACCGTGGACCTCGGCCACTACGACCCGAACCGCGCGGCCGACATGGTCAAGCACGCCTCGCAGATCTTCGGCGACCGGCTCCTGAGCGTCACCGTCGGCAACGAGCCCAACGGGTTCGTCTTCAACGATGTAAAGACCGACGGCTACAGCCTGGACCAGTACGTCAGGGAGCTCAAGGACTACGCCAAGGCGATCTACGCCGTGGCCCCGAATGTGCCCATTTCAGGTCCAGGCGCCTATGACCAGAAGTGGTGGCAGCCGTTCGTCGATGCGGACATCCCGCAGAAGAAGATCCTGACCTTCCACAACTACCCGCTGTACAGCTGCGACGGCAGCGACCCCAAGGGCTCGCCCACCATGGCCAATCTGATGAGCCGGCTCATGCATGACCGTGCCGCCGATTACCAGAAGGCGGCGCTCAAGGTCGGCCAGGACGCGGGCCTGGAAACGTGGCTCCCGGAGACGGGAATCGCAGCCTGCCCAGGTTCCAACGAGACTTCGCGCACCCACGCGTCGGCGCTGTGGACGGCGGACTACGCCCTGAACGCCGCACAGCTGGGCATCACGCGCATCGGTTTTCACAGCTCTATGCAGACCTGCAAGGGCGGCCCGCCCATGTCCGCCATCTGCAGCGCCGGCGCCTACCCGGACGGCAACGGCCAGATGTCCGGCCGGGCCAACTTCTTCGGCATTTCCATCGTGGCCGAGCTGGAGGCCGGTAAATTCATGAAACTGGACAGCTCCGGAGGCGGCCTGGCGTACAGCTACGCGCTGCAGAACGCGGACGGCAGCACCAGCGTCGTCATCGTCAATGAGAACGATCCGGAAAAGGCCGCCCAGACCGATGTCACGCTGAACCTTCCGGGCAAGCCGCTGACCGGGACCATGACCCAGCTCACCGGTCCCAGCTACGCGGCCGAGGACAGCACCATGATCGACGGGGTCACGTCCGAACCGACACCGCTGGCGGACCGCGCCACGGTGCCGGGCTTCCAGTACAAGTCCGCGACCCAGAACTTCAAGCTGACGGCCGGCACCGTGACGGTGCTGAACTTCAAGTACTGATACCTCCCAACTGGCCCGCATTCGTTGTCGTTTTGAGCCCTCAAAACGGCAACTACTGCGGGCCAGTTGGGTTGCGGATCAGTTCAACAGGGCGTCGACGAAGCCCTCCGCGTCGAAGGGAGCGAGGTCGTCTGCGCCCTCGCCCAGGCCGATCAGCTTGACCGGGACGCCGAGTGACTTCTGGATCGCGACGACGATCCCGCCCTTGGCGGTGCCGTCCAGCTTGGTCAGGACGATGCCCGTGATGTTGACGACTTCGGCGAAGACCCTGGCCTGGTTCAGGCCGTTCTGGCCGGTGGTCGCGTCCAGGACCAGCAGCACCTCGTCCACTTCGGCGAGTTTTTCGATGACACGCTTGACCTTGCTCAGCTCGTCCATCAGGCCCACCTTGTTCTGCAGGCGCCCGGCGGTGTCGATCATGACGACGTCGACTTCCTGATCAATGCCCGCCTGGACCGCCTCGTAGGCGACGGACGCCGGGTCCGCCCCGTGGACGTGGGACCGGACCGTGGGGACGCCCACGCGCGCACCCCAGGTGGCCAGCTGCTCGGAGGCAGCGGCCCGGAAGGTGTCCGCGGCGCCCAGCAGCACGTCCTTGTCCTCCGCCACGAGCACGCGGGCAAGCTTGCCCACGGTGGTGGTCTTGCCGACGCCGTTGACGCCGACCACCAGCACGACGGCGGGCTTGTCGGCATGGCGCTCCACCCGCAGGCTGCGGTCCATCGTGGGATCCACGAGCTTGATCAGTTCCTCGCGCAGCAGGGCCTTGACGTGCTCCGGGGAACGTGTGCCCAGCACTTTCACGCGTTCGCGGAGCGCGTCCACGAGCTGCATGGTCGGTTCGGTGCCGAGATCGGCAAGAAGGAGGGTCTCCTCCACCTCGTCCCAGACGTTCTCGTCGATCTTGTCCGCGGAGAGCAGGGCCAGCAGGCCCTTGCCGAAGATGTTGTTGGACTTGACGAGGCGTTCGCGCAGGCGGGTCAGGCGGCCCGCCACCGGCAGCGGGGTCTCCACCGGGACGGTTTCCAGGCCGGCCACATCGTCCGGCACCTCGACCGTTTCGAGGCCGTCCAGGTCGAGGCCCTCCAGGTCGGCGGTCTCCGACGCCCCGCGTTCGCGCGTTGGCGAAGGCCGGTCCTCGACGAGGGTCCCGCCGGCGGCGCCTGACTGCACAGGATCGTTCTCGTCACGCGTGCCCGGGTAGCTGGTGATGTTCTTCCGGGTCTTCATGAGGACCGGAATCAGCGCGCCGAGGACCACCAGGGCAGCGAGAATGGGCAGGATAATGGGGAGGATGTCGTTCACTCCCCTAGCTTCTCACAAACGCGAAAGCGGCCACGGAGATAGCCCGGCGAGGGGCGCGGCCCGGCCAGCGGCCCGGGCAGCCGGCCGGGCAAAGCCAGGGCTCAGACCTCCGCGCGGAGCCGCTGGCTGATGACGGTGGAGACGCCGTCGCCGCGCATGGTGACACCGTAGAGCGCGTCGGCCACCTCCATGGTGCGCTTCTGGTGCGTGATGACGATCAGCTGGCTGGATTCGCGCAGCTCCTCGAAGATGGTGATGAGCCGCCCCAGGTTGGTGTCGTCCAGGGCCGCCTCCACCTCATCCATGACGTAGAACGGTGAGGGCCGGGCCTTGAAGATCGCCACCAGCAGGGCCACGGCTGTCAGCGAGCGTTCGCCGCCGGAAAGCAGCGAGAGCCGTTTGATCTTCTTGCCCGCGGGACGGGCTTCGACCTCGATGCCGGTGGTGAGCATGTCCGACGGGTCCGTGAGGATCAGCCGCCCCTCCCCGCCCGGGAACAGCCGGGCGAAGACGCGGACAAACTGGGCGGACGTGTCCGCGAAGGCTTCCGCGAAGACCTTCTGCACGCGCTCGTCGACTTCCTTGATGATGTCTAGCAGGTCCTTGCGGCTGGACTTGAGGTCCTCCAGCTGGGTGCTGAGGAACTGGTGGCGTTCCTCCAGGGCGGCGAACTCCTCGAGGGCCAGCGGATTGACGCGGCCCAGCGCGGAGAGGTCCCGTTCGGCACGTTTGAGCCGTTTCTCCTGCTCTTCCCGGACAAAGGGCTTTCCTTCGACGATCTCGCGGCCGTCCTCGTCCACGGGGGCGCGCAGGGCAGCCCATTTGTCCGCCGCTTCCCCGGCGGGCAGGGGCACGGGCCGGTCCGGACCGTAGTCGGCCACCAGCTGATCGGCCGTGAGCCCCAGTTCCTCGACGCTCTTCAGTTCCAGGGCCTCGATCCGCAGCCGCTGCTGGGCGCGGGCCAGTTCGTCGCGGTGCACGGAGTCGGTGAGTTCCGCGAGCTCGCGGGCCAGGGCGTCGGTACCGGTGCGGACCTCGGCGAGTTCGCGGTCCATCTGCTCCCGGCGCTCCTCGGCGCTGTCACGCTCCAGCCGGGCGAGCTCGACCGAGACATCGATGAAGCCGAGCATCTGTTCGACGGCGGCGGAGACGGCGGCGGCGCGTTTGGCCTGGAGCCGGCGGCGACGCGCGCGTCCGGCGGCTTCCTCGCGGGCGCGGCGTTCGGTGGCGGCGGCGCGTTCGAGCGAGGCCGCCCGGTTGGCGGTGGCCGTGAGCTGTTCCTCGGCGCTGCGCAGCGCGAGCCGCGCCTCCATTTCGGCGGCGCGGGCGAGCGAGGCCGCAAGGGCAAGCGCATCACGGTGCTCGGCGGACGGCTCCTCCTCGGCGGGAGTTTCCTGGGCGGCGGCCAGCCTCGCCGCCACCGCTTCGAGGGACGCCTGTTCCGTGCGGATGTTCGCCTCGGCCTTGGCGAGGGACGCGGCGAGCCGTTCACTTTCGCCGACGGCGCTGCGCAGCACGGAATTGAGGTGTCCCAGCCGCTCGGCCACGGCCGCGAGCCGGGCGTCCGAGTCGTGGAGTTTCTCCAGGGCGGCGTCCGCGCGGTCCTGCGCTTCGGCCCGCCGTGCCTGCGCTGCGGACAGCGCGAAGCGGTTCCGCTCCAGCCCGGCGGTCACCGCGGCCAGCCTTGCGGCGGCGTCGTCGACGGCGGCCTGGACCTCCAGCAGCGAGGGCGCCTTGGCGGAGCCGCCGCTGGCTGTCAAGGCGGTAAACACGTCCCCTGCCCGGGTGACGGCTGTCAGCTCCGGCCGTTCCGTGATCAGCTCCGCGGCGGCGTCGAGATCGTAGACGACGGCGATGCCCGCCAGCAGGCCGGCCAGCGGCAGCTCGGGGATTGCCGTCGGGGACCCGCCGGAGGTGACAAGGCTTGAGGCCCAGCGCGCCCCGCCCGGCAGCAAAGAGTCCGGCAGCCCGGTGTCCGGCTGAGTCGCGGCGTCCGGGGCCGCCGCGGCGAGCAGCAGCGAGGCGCGGCCGGCGTCGTCGTCCTTCAGCCTCTTCACGGCGGCGGCGGCCGCCTCCGCGTCCTGCACCACGACGGCGTCCGCGGAGGTACCGAGGGCGGCGGCGATGGCGGCCTCGAATCCGTTCTCCACCGTGATCATGGCCGCCAGGGACCCCAGCACGCCGGGCAGACCGGCGCCGAGCACATGGCCGGTGCCGTCCTTGCGGTTCAGGCCCAGCTGCAGGGCGTCGCGGCGGGCCACCAGGGCACCGCGTTCGCGGTCGCCGTCGCGCTCGGCCGCCTTGAGGGCGTCAATCTCGGCGATGACCGCGTCGAGGGCCTCGCTGGCGTCCTCGTAGTCGGCGTCGAGGGTTTCCTCGCCGTCCTCGACGCCGGCCACCTGGGTTTCCAGTGCGGTGAATTCGCTCCGGGCGTGCCGGCGGCGCTCCTCCCCTGCGTTCTGGGATTCGCGGAGCCGGCCGAGTTCGGCCTGCGCCGACTCGACGCGGGACCGGGCCGCGCCGACCTGGCCGGCGAGTTTCGCCAGGCCCTCCCGCCGGTCCGCGGCGGCACGGAGCAGGGCCGCGAGCCGGACGTCTTCGGCGCCGGCCGCGTTCTCGGCCTCCTGTTTCGCAGAGCTGGCAGCCTCCAGCGCGCCGCGCCGGTCCAGGATCTGCCGCTCCAGGGCGGCCTGTTCCTCGCGGACTCGGGCGGCCTGCCGGTCCAGCTGGTCCGGGTCCCGGCCGGTGTCCGGGACCGGATCTGCCGCACCCAGCAGCCGCCGGCGTTCCTCGGCGAGGGAGCCGAGGGACCGGAGCCGTTCGCGTCCGGCGGAGAGCTGGTACCAGTTGTCCCGGGCGGCGTTCAGCTTCGGCGTGGCCCCCGCCGCGAGCTGTTCCAGGCCGGCCCGGCGCTGCCGGCCGTGTTCCAGCTCCTGCTCGACGACGGCGCGCCGGGCCTTGAGGGCTGACTCGTCGGCGACGTCCTGCTCCAGCGCGGACTGCAGCTGGACGAGGTCGTCGGCGAGGAGGCGGGAACGTGCGTCGCGGACTTCGAACTGGACGGTCTGGGCCCGCCGGGCCACCGCCGCCTGCTTCCCCAGCGGGGTCAGCTGCCGCCGGATTTCCCCGGTGAGGTCGCTGAGCCGCTGCAGGTTGGCCTGCATGGCTTCGAGTTTGCGGAGCGTTTTTTCCTTGCGCCGCCGGTGTTTGAGGATGCCGGCGGCTTCTTCGATGAAACCGCGCCTGTCCTCGGGCGTGGCATGCAGGACCTTGTCCAGCTGCCCCTGGCCCACGATCACGTGCATCTCCCGGCCCAGTCCCGAGTCGGAGAGGAGTTCCTGGATGTCCAGCAGCCGGCAGCCGGCGCCGTTGATGGCGTATTCCGAGCCGCCGGTCCGGAACAGGGTGCGGGAGATGGTGACTTCGCTGTAGTCGATCGGCAGGGCGCCGTCGCTGTTGTCGATGGTCAACGAGACGTGGGCGCGGCCCAGTGGCGGGCGCCCGGACGTCCCGGCGAAGATGACGTCCTCCATCTTGCCGCCGCGGAGCGTTTTGGCCCCTTGCTCGCCCATGACCCAGGCCAGGGCATCCACCACGTTGGATTTGCCCGAGCCGTTGGGGCCCACCACGGCGGTGACGCCCGGCTCGAATTCGAAAGTCGTCGCCGAAGCGAAAGACTTGAATCCGCGGACGGTCAGGCTCTTGAGGTGCAAAGTGCTTCGGGTCTCCTGCTCGGCGGACGGGGCTCGCTGTTGGACTACAGCATGACCCGGACGTGGGTTTTCTGGTGCGCGGGCGTTTCGGGATGGCGCCGGATACTTACAATCTACTGCGGAGCTGCGAGAATTCCGCGCAGAACCCGTGCAAAGCGCCGCAGATGCCGCAGGCGGCATATGCAGGAACTGGCCTTCACCGGGCATAGTTAAGCCCTTGGGCTTGTGCTTGAAGGTGCAATCAACCGCCGGAGCGCAGGACGTACACGAACAGGGGCCTGAATTGGTAGGGAATGCAACATTCCGGCACAGCAACACCGCCTTGCTTTCGGTGAGCAGCGTCGAAGCTCCGACGATCGTCAGTTCCACGGATTTCGACCGCAGGCTGGCTATGACGCTGCGGCGGCTGAAGATCCCGCCGAAGCTACTCGAACGGGTCGCCGGCATCACGCACCGGCGCTGGTGGGCCCCCGGGACATCTTTCGACGACGCCGCCATCGAGGCGGGCGCGAAGGCCCTGGCCGAGTCCGGCATCGAAGCGGCCGAGGTTGGCCTGCTGATCAACACCTCGGTCACCCGGCGCAACCTCGAACCATCTGTCGCGGTGAAGATCCACCACGGACTCAGCCTGCCGTCTTCGGCCATGAACTTCGACCTGGCCAACGCCTGCCTCGGATTCGTCAACGGCATCACCCTGGCGGCCAACATGATCGACTCCGGCCAGATCAAGTACGCGGTGATTGTCAACGGTGAGGATGCCCAAGCCACGCAGGAGGCCACCATAGCGCGGCTGCAGCGGCCCGAGACGACGCGCGAGGACTTCAACCGCGAGTTCGCCACACTCACCCTGGGTTCCGGAGCCGCTGCGGCGGTCCTGGGCCCGGCGGACCGGCACCCCGGGGCGCACCGGGTCCTCGGCGGCGTGATGCGCGCCGGCACCGAGCACCATGAACTGTGCGTGGGCGGCATCGACGGCATGGCCACCGACACCAAGGGCCTGCTCGACGGCGGCCTGCAGCTGGTGGTCGACGCCTGGCACGAGGCCCAGCAGGAGTGGAACTGGTCCTCGATGGACCGCTACGTCACGCACCAGGTGAGCACTGCCTATACCCAGGCCATCATCGACGCCATTGACCTGGACCCGGAGAAGGTGCCCATCACGTTCCCGCACTGGGGCAATGTGGGCCCGGCCTCCCTCCCAATGACCCTCGCGGCCGAAGCGCAGACCCTCGGAACCGGAGACCGCGTGCTGTGCATGGGCGTCGGATCCGGCCTGAACACCGCGATGGTGGAAATAATTTGGTAGCCGCCGGCTGGCCCGGCGTCGACCCCGAATGGTCGCGCGAAATCGATGTGGCGTCCACCTCCGCCGCGGATGAGCCCGGAGCCGTGCGCCGCTGGCACCTGCTCGACAACGGTGCCCAGCTCTCCCGCCGCGGCCTGACTCCTGCCGGCACCCTGCTGTGCGTGCACGGCAACCCGACGTGGTCCTACCTGTGGCGGACCCTGCTGGCCGCCGGATCCGACCCCGCACATCCGTGGCGTGTGGTGGCGGTGGACCAGCTGGATATGGGATTCTCCGAGCGCACCGGCACGTTCCGGCGCCTGGCGGACCGGATCAACGACCTGGGCGACCTCACCGCCGCGCTCGGGCTGGGCGGGCCGGTGGTCACCGTCGGCCACGACTGGGGCGGCGTGATCAGCCTCGGCTGGGCCCTGGCACATCCGCAGCAGCTCGCCGGGGTGGTGCTGACCAACACCGCCGTCCACCAGCCCTCCGGCGCGCACATCCCGCCGGCGCTGCGGCTTGCCCTGCACCCTGCCGTGCACCGCTGGGGAACCACGACGTCGGACGCCTTCCTGCGGGTGACGCATTCCCTGGCGCACCCGCCGCTGGCCGCGGATGTCCGCAGCGCCTTCATGGCCCCGTACCGGGGCGTCGGCCGCCGCGCCGGCGTGGGGAACTTTGTCGCGGACATTCCCGCCGACGCGTCCCATCCCAGCTTCCCGGCGCTCAGCCGCGTCGCCGAAGGGTTGCGCGGGCTGAGGATTCCGGCCCTGATGCTCTGGGGCCCGCGAGACCCGATCTTTTCCGATAAGTACCTCAAGGACCTCATCAGCCGGCTGCCGGACGCGAAAGTGCACCGCTTCGAGGGTGCCGGCCACCTGGTCGCGGAAGACCGGGACATCGCCGCTCCCGTCTTCGCGTGGCTTGCCGAGCGCGGACGGGACAGTGGACCCGGCCGTCAGCGGACGGACGCCCCGACCGACCGCCCGACGCTGGAGGACGGGGCAGGGCCGCTGAAGGACGGGCCCCTGAAGCCCGGGGCCGGGGTCCCGCCCCTGTGGGCGCCGCTCACCGAGCTGGCGGCAGGACCCGCCGGCGGGGACACCGCCGTCGCGGAAATGGCCGCGGACGGCAGCGTCGCCCGCTCGCTCGGCTGGCGGGAGCTGGAACAGAGTATCGCCGCCCTCGCGGCGGGCCTGCACGAAGGCGGTGTGGGGCACGGCAGCCGGGTGAGCCTGATGGTTCCGCCGGGCGTGGATTTGACCGTGGTCCTCTATGCCTGCCTGCGCCTCGGCGCGGTGGTGGTCGTGGCGGATGCCGGCCTGGGCACCCGCGGCCTGAGCCGCGCCGTGAAGGGCGCCACCCCGGATTTCCTCATCGGAATCGACCGGGCGCTTGCGGCTGCCGCGGTACTCGGCTGGCCGGGACGGCGCATCAGTGTGCGGGACCTGCCGGCCGCCCGCCGCCGCCTCCTCACGGTCGAAACCTCCCTCGCCGCCCTCGCCCGCCGCGGAGCGAGCCCCACGCCGGAGCTCCCTTGCCGGCGTCCGGCCCTGGCTCCGGACCCGGACGAGGCTCCGGACCCGGACGCCCCCGCCGCCGTGCTCTTCACCTCCGGTTCCACTGGTCCTGCCAAGGGCGTGCTGTACACGCACCGGCAGCTGGCGGCGATGCGGGATACCGTGGCCGCGACGCTGGGGATCCGCCCGGGCGCACGCCTGGTGGCGGGCTTCGCGCCGTTCGCCCTGCTGGGTCCGGCGCTCGGAGCAGTCTCGGTGACGCCCGCCATGGACGTCACCAGGCCCCGCACCCTGACGGCCCGCGCGCTGGCGGACGCCGCCGCAGCCATCAACGCCACGGTAATCTTCGCCTCGCCCGCAGCGCTGCGCAACGTCCTCGCGACCCAGAGCGGCCTGAGCCGGGCCGGGCACGAGGCCCTGGGGCGCGTGGAGCTGCTGCTCTCCGCCGGCGCGCCCGTCCCCGAAGCCCTCCTCGGAGAGGTGCAGCGGCTGCTGCCCCGGGCCTTGCTGCACACCCCGTACGGGATGACCGAAGCGCTGCCCGTCACCGACATCAGCCTCGAACAGATCCGCGCCGCCGAGGCCGACGCCGCCGCCGGAACCGTGGCGGGGGCCGGCAATGGCGTGTGCGTGGGCCGGCCGGTGCACGGCGCCCGCGTGGCCGTCATCCCGCTCGCCGCGGATGGCACCGCACCCGGGAACCGCCCCGTCACGGAGGCGGGAGTTACCGGCGAGATCCTCGTCAGCGCCCCGCATGTGAAGGAAGCCTACGACAGGCTCTGGCTGACCCAGCGCGAGAGCGTTCGCACGGCCGGATGGCACCGCACCGGCGACGTCGGGCACTTCGACGCCGCCGGCCGGCTCTGGGTGGAAGGTCGCCTCGCGCACGTCGTGACAGCGCCGGGTACTGTCGTCACGCCCGTAGGCGCCGAGCAGGCCATCGAACGCCTGGACGACGTCGGGCTGGCCGCCGTCGTCGGCGTCGGTCCGTCCGGTACGCAGGCCGTCGTCGCCGTCGTCGAGACCGTACCTCCCGCCCGCCGGGCCGGGCCCGCCGCGCCGCAGCTCGCCGGGCGCGTACGGCACGCGGCCCGTCAGGCAGGCGTCAGCGTCTCGGCCGTGCTCGCCGTCCCCTCCCAGCCAACCGATATCCGCCACAATGCCAAGATCGACAGGACCAGCCTGTCCCGGTGGGCTTCGGCGGTGCTGGCCGGCGGCCGTCCGGGCGCGCCATGAGGATCCTCGTCACCGGCGCGAGCGGCCTGCTTGGACGGGAAGTGGCCCGGCTGCTGGTGCGCCAGGGCCACGCCGTCACCACCTTCCAGCGCCGTCCCACGGGCGTCGAGGGCGCCGCGGACCTCTTGGGGTCCGTCACGGACGACGACGCCGTCCGCCGCGCCGTCGCCGGCGCCGAGGGCGTCATCCATCTGGCCGCGAAGGTCTCCTTCACCGGCCGCGCCGCGGATTTCGAGGAGGTGAATGTCGAAGGCACGCGCCGCCTGCTCCGTGCGGCCCGCGAGGCCGGCGTGCGGGACCTCGTGTTCGTCTCCTCCCCGTCCGTGGCCAACTCGGGGGCCGCCATCGCCGGCCTGGGCGCCGAGCCGGCGGACCCGGCCCGCGCACACGGCCACTACTCCCGTACCAAGGCCGAGGCCGAACTGCTGGCGCTGGCCGCGGACTCGCCGGAATTCCGGGTCGCAGCGGTGCGCCCGCACATCGTCTGGGGCCCCGGCGACACGCAGCTGGTGGAACGGGTGCTGGACCGTGCCGGCCGCGGCCGCCTGCCGCTGCTCGACGCCGGGGCGGCCCTGATCGACACCACCTACGTGGACAACGCCGCCTCGGCCATCGTCGCCGCGCTGCACCGCATGGAGCACATCCACGGCCGGGCGCTCGTCGTCAGCAACGGCGAACCCCGCCCGGTCGGCGAGCTGCTGGCGGGCATCTGCGCCGCGGGCGGCGTCCCTGCGCCGTCGTGGACGGTTCCGGGCTGGCTCGCGCGCGCGGCAGGATCGGTGCTGGAGAAGGTCTGGACCCGGGCCGGCCGGGCGGAGGAGCCGCCGATGACCAGATTCCTCGCTGAGCAGCTCTCCACCGCCCACTGGTTCGACCAGCGCGAGACCCGTGAACTCCTCAACTGGACCCCCGCCGTTTCGCTTGACGAGGGCCTGGTGAGGCTGGCCGAGTACTACCAGCGGCCGTTGCGGGGCCTGGGCTGGCAGACGGGGCAGGTGTAGGAGGACCGGTTCATGAACTGGTCCCGCTTGAGGATGCTCACCAGGCCCGCGGCGGCGCAGCGCCTGCACTCCTGCCCAACGCGGCCGTAGGCGTTGAGTGAACGGTCGAAGTAGCCGGAGGCGCCGTTGACGTTGACGTAGAGCGAATCGAAGCTTGTTCCGCCGGCGGCCAGGGCGTCCGTCATGACCTCCCGCGCGGCGTCCAGCACCCGCTCGGCGTCCGCCCGGCGCAGGGTGTCCGTGGGGCGCGCGTAATGCAGCTGTGCCTTCCAGAGGGCCTCGTCCGCGTAGATGTTGCCGATCCCCGAGACCAGCCCCTGGTCCAGCAGGGCCCGCTTGAGGCCGGTCTTCCGGGCCCGGAGGCGGCGGTAGAACTCGTCGAAGGAGAAGTACGGGTCCAGCGGGTCCCGGGCAATGTGCGAGGCTTCCTCGGCGATCAGCGGAAGCGGCGTTTCGGCGAGCCCGCCGGGACCGCCGTCGGACGTGGCGATCAGCGAGGTGAGGAAGAGTCCGCCGAAAATGCGCTGGTCCACGAAGCGGAGCTGTTCCGGCATGCCCTCGGCCGGGCTCAGGCGCAGCCGGACCTTCAGGTGTTTCTCGTCCGGAACACCGGCGTCCTGCATCAGGAGCTGCCCGGACATGCCCAGGTGGGCCATGAGTGCCACGGCCGGACGGGCGGCTGGGCCGTCTCCCGATACAGCGTCTCCCGATACAGCGGCGGCGCCGTCCGGTGTGTCGGCCAGCGGCAGCCAGAGGAACTTCCCGCGCCGGACCACGTCCAGGACCCGGGCACCTTCGAGGTTGCCGGCGAAGTCCTCGGGACCGAGAGCGTGCCGGCGGACGGAGCGCGGATCCACCACGTCAACGGACGTGATGATCCGGCCCCGTACCCAGCTCACCAGGCCGCGGCGGACAACTTCAACCTCGGGCAGTTCAGGCACAGCGGGTGCCTAGCGGCCATGTTCGTTGGTTCGTCGGGGGTCCACCGGACGGGACATGCCCCGCGCCGGGGCCAGCCAATGGACATACTCCCGTTGTGCCCGGTCCCGAGCGCGAAGAGCGGACATGTCCTCCCGGGGACGTGGCCCGACGCCCCCAGCGGAGCGACTGCACGTGCCCCGGATCAGGACATGCCCCGCGCCGGAGCCAGCGAATGGACATATTCCGCTCATGCCCTGTCCCGGGCGCGACGACTGGACATGTCCTCCCGGGGAAGTGGCCCGACGCCCCCGACGAATCAACGAACATGACCACTAGCTGCCGGTCTGGGTCTTCAGCTGCTGCGTCTCCGAACGCGTGTCCGAAGGTGTTCCGGGAACCGGTGCCGCGGGTGCGGAGAGCCGGCGCCAGGCGTCCGCGGCGGCTTCCTGCTCGGCTTCCTTCTTCGAATTCCCCGAGCCGGTGCCGTAGTCATTGCCGCCGATCCGCAGTATCGCCTCGAACATCCGCGCGTGGTCCGGGCCGGAGCCCTCCACCGCGTAGTTGATGGTGCCCATCTGCCGGCTGGCGGCCAGCTCCTGGATGCTGGTCTTCCAGTCGGTGCCGGCGCCGAGGGCGGCAGCGTCCGCCAGGAGCGGCCCGACCAGCCGCATGACAAGCTGGCGTGCCGTCTCGATGTCGTTGGAGATGTAGGTGGCGCCGATCAGCGCCTCCATGGTGTCCGCCAGGATGGACGCCTTGTTCTTGCCCTCGGTGAGCTTCTCGCCCTGTCCGAGGAAGATGTATTCGCCGAGCCCGATGCTGCGGCCGATGCCGGCCAGCGCCCGGGTGCTGACGACGGCGGAGCGGCGCTTGGCCAGGTCCCCTTCCGGCAGCGTGGGGTTGTCACGGTACAGCGCGTCGGTGACGGAGAAGCCCAGGATGGAGTCACCCAGGAATTCGAGCCGTTCGTTGGTGGGAATGCCGCCGTTTTCGTAGGCGTAGGAACGGTGTGTGAGCGCAAGACGAAGCGTCCCGGCGTCAATAGAGACACCGAGACGCTTCAGAAGCTCTTCAGTTGAAGACATCTTATTCAGCCTGTCGGCGGATTAGACGTCTGCGACCTTGCGGCCCTTGTATTCAAGGAACAGCGCGGTGCCAGCCGAGTCGGTAACGACCTTTGCCTGGTGCGGCAGGCTGTAGGTAACCTGGCCGTTTTCGACAGTCTTCACCAGGTGGGGGGCGGTTGCCTTCCACTGGGAGCGGCGGGCGCGGGTATTCGAGCGAGACATTTTCCGCTTCGGGACAGCCACGGCTAACTCATTTCTCTCTAGTCCAACACTTACAAATCAGTTTTGCCGGTCAGGCTTAGCCAGGTCGGCTAGGGCAGCCCAGCGAGGATCTACGATCTCGTGGTGATGCCCCGGCTCGTCTTCCAGGCGAACTCCACATTCGGAGCAAAGGCCCTGGCAGTCTTCCCGGCACACCGGCTGGAACGGCAGCATGGTGACAACTGCGTCCCGCAACACCGGCTCAAGATCGATAACATCGCGCTCGACTCGATATTGCTCTTCTTCGTCTTCTTCATCCGGGAACTCAGAGTCCTCGTAGAAGAAAAGTTCCTGCACATCGACCTCAAGGTCATACGCAAGGGGATCCAGGCATCGGCCGCATTCGCCAGTTACTTTGACGTTTGCGGTTCCTGATACCAGAATTCCTTCGTGTACGGCCTCCAGCCGCAGGTCCAGCCCGACATCCGAGCCTTCCTGCACGCCAATGAGCGCCACACCAAGATCACCTGGTGCGGGTACATGTTCCGTCAGCGTCCGCATGCTTCCCGGACTGCGTCCGAGGTCCTTGACGTCGAACGCCAAGGGCGAACTAGCATCTCGTTTAATGAGAACTCCTGTTGAACATATGACCGACGTACTATCTTAGCCTGATCTTCCGGACGGACTCAAACCGGACGCGGGCCTGCAGTTTTCACCGCAGTCCAGCCCCGATAAGGGCCGCGCAACCGGCAGCAGGCCGCCGAGTACCGATCAAGCTTACCCCCTGCGGGCCTGATCCTGGCCAGGCTCGCCCCCGTGCAGCCGTTTCAGCACGGATCGGGGCACAAACTCCGAGACATTGCCGCCGAGGGTGAAGACTTCCTTGATCAGGGTGGACGACAAATGAAGGTAATGGGCTTCCGCCGGAAGGAAGACCGTTTCGACGCCGGTGAGCTGCCGGTTCATGGTGGCCATGGGCAGTTCGTAGTCGAAGTCCGACGACGAACGCAGGCCCTTGACGATGGCGGACACACCCCGCTGGCGGCAGTACTCGGCCAGCAGCCCCTCCCCCACCGGCTCCACAACAATCCCGCGCAGGGACGCCAGTGTTTCGCTGGCCATCTCGATCCGCTCGTCCAGGCTGAAGCGGTACTTCTTCGCGTAGTTGGTGGATACTGCCACGATCACCTCATCGAAGAGGCCGGCGGCTCTGGCGATGACTTCCAGGTGTCCATTGTGAATGGGGTCGAAGGAGCCAGGGCATACGGCGCGTCTCATGCTCCGAACCTACCGTATGCCCGCCGCCGGGCGGGATAACATGGCTGAATGTCCCAGCTCCCTCCCCAGTTCCCGTGGCAGCGGGCCGCCACCGGCGCCAACCTGCTCTCCGCCGAAGGCACCCTGGGTGTCACCATCTTCGAGGAAATGACCACGCTGGCGCTGCACACCGGCGCCATCAACCTGGGACAGGGATTCCCGGACGAGGACGGCCCGGCGGAGATCAAGGCGGCCGCCCAGGCCGCGATCGCCGCCGGCTACAACCAGTACGCGCCGGGCAAGGGCATCGTGGAACTGCGCGAGGCAATCTCCCTCCACCAGGAGCGCTTCTACGGCCTGACCCCGGACCCGCAGACGGAAATCATCGTCACCACCGGCGCCACCGAGGCCATTGCCGCCTCGCTGCTGGCGCTCGTGGGCCCCGGCGACGAGGTCCTCACCTTCGAGCCGTTCTACGACTCCTACGGCGCCATCATCGGCCTTTCCGGCGCCCGCCACGTCACCGCGCCGCTGCTGGCACCGGACTTCATGCCGGACCTGGACGCCCTAGAAGCGGCATTCAGCCACCGCACCAAGGTGGTGCTGGTCAACAACCCGCACAACCCGACCGGAGCGGTGTTCCCGCGCTGGGTGCTGGAGCGCGTCGTCGAGCTGGCCACGAAGTACGACGCCGTCATCATCACCGACGAGGTCTACGAACACCTCACCTTCGGCGTCCGCCACATCCCCCTGGCCACCCTGCCCGGGGCGGCCGAGCGCACCCTCACCATTTCCTCGGCCGGGAAGACGTTCTCTTTCACCGGCTGGAAGATCGGCTGGCTCAGCGGCCCCGAACACCTCGTCGCAGCCGCCCGGACCGTGAAGCAGTTCCTCAGCTACAGCTCCGGCACACCCTTCCAGGGCGCCATCGCCGTGGGCCTCGGCCTGCCGGACGAGTTCTATGCCGGGATCGCCGACACCCTCCAGCTCAAGCGGGACATCCTCAGCGAGGGCCTCCGCGCCGCCGGGCTGGACGTCTTCACCCCGCAGGGGACGTACTTCGTGAACGTGGACACCGCGCCGCTGGGCATCTCGGACTCCGTGGACCTGGCCCGCCGGCTGCCGGCGCTGATCGGCGTCGCCGCGATCCCGGTGCCGGTTTTCTGCCACCCGGAAGGAGCCGAGCGCACCCGCAGCCTGCTGCGCTTCGCGTTCTGCAAGCGGATCGACGTCCTGCAGGAGGCCGCCGAACGGCTGGCAACCCTGCGGGACAGGCTCTAAAGGGGTGGCCGGAACACCGGCGGCGTCGCGCTTCCTGCGCACCACGGGCCAGCACGCCACGATCGAGGCCGATGAATTCACCGAAGGCGGCTTCGTCCTCAGCATCGGCGGGGCCGAGCAGTCCCACGTGAACTTGGCGGATCCCTCGGACATTTTCTACGAGTACCTGCGTCGGATCGGGCATGTGGTGGACCTCGCGGCGTCGTGGGGTGAGCCCATCAGCGCGCTCCACCTCGGCGCCGGGGCCCTGACGCTGGCCCGCTACATCCAGGCCACCCGGCCCGGCTCCGTGCAGTACGCGGTGGAACTGGAGCGGGAACTGCTGGACTTCGTGCTGCAGCAGCTGCCGTTGCCCGAAGGCATCCGGCTGCACACGGTGGTCGGCGACGCCAGGGAGGCGCTGGCCGGGCTGCCTGCGGGACAGCGCTTCGACGTCGTGATCCTGGACATTTTCTCCGGCCCCGAGGCACCCGCGCATCTTGCCTGCACGGAGTTCTACCGTGAGGCCGCCGCGACGCTGAGCCCGCGCGGGGTGCTGATCGTCAACGTGGGTGACGAACCCGGGCTCACACTGGTCCGGAGCCAGGTGGCCGCGCTGCGCCGGGCGATGACGGACGTGTCGGCGGTCGCCGAGGCCGGCATCTTCACCGGCCGGTATCCCGGCAACATCATCCTGACCGGCACGCAGGCGCCGTGGCCGGAGGCGTGGACCGCGGCGCTGATGGCCCGCGGCCCGCACCCAGCGAAGGTGCTGTCCGGCGTCGGGCTGGATGTGCTCTCGGACTGACGGCTTGGCCGCCCGGGGGTCGGGCTTGCCTTCCGGGCCGCAGCCGGCGGCGGCGAACGCCGATGCGTTGCGCCGCGCGTGAGCTCGGGCGCTTACGCGAGTGAGAGCGAAGTTATCCGAGATGGTTTGCGCACGTTGACCGCGCGCGACCGAGTGCTCGAATCTTGGCTTCGCGAGGAAGTAGTGAGTGCCTATGACGCACTCGTGACCGATCCCTCCGCTGTGGTGAGCGTCGATGAGGTGCGGGCGCGGCTTTCGGCGAAGCATGCCGAACATCCGTGACTCACTATCGGGTTGTTTTCCGGCGGGAAGCGCTGCAACAGCTTGAGGAGCTTTACTCATCGCCGATGCCGGGTCTCCCGCTACTGCGGCAGACTTCACTGAATCGATCGTCTCGTTCTGTGAAGGTCTAACCGATTTTCCCTACCGCGGTTTGGCGAGGGAGGACCTCCATCCTGGGCTGAGGACGATTGGCTACAGGAAGCGCCGCAAGACACAGAGCCATCGCGCGCATGGCGTCAATAGTTTCACCCCGCGACCCGCGTCCGGCTTACGGGCCAGTTCAGCGAGGAACCACCGCCTGACCGTGCATCGATAGGGCCGCCCGCCACTCGATGGTCATCCAACACCTCGTGCCGGCGGAGGACCGCTCGCGCTAACGATGAACAGGCCTTGATATGCAAGTCACCACTTGCCTATAATTTATCCATGGTCGATGTCTTCCGAGCTCTCGACGACGAGACGAGGCGCCTTGTCCTCGACGAACTGTCAGTGCGCGACGGCCAGACCCTGTTCGAGATCTGTTCCGTGCTCACGATGCGGCATGGTCTCAGCCTCACGCGCCAGGCGATCTCGCAGCACCTCGGCGTGCTCGAGTCGGCTGGCCTCATCGTGACGGAGCGGCGCGGACGTTCCAAGTTCCACTACTTCAACCCCGAGCCACTCGCCGAGATCACCGGACGATGGCCCACCAGAAAGAGGACCGAGCAATGAGAATTGACCTGACCAGCGTGTTCGTCGACGACCAGCGAGCAGCTCTCGCCTTCTACACCGAGGTGCTCGGCTTCACGAAGCGCCGGGACATCCCCCTCGGTGACAACTTCTGGCTCACCGTCGTGTCCCCCGAATCAACTGACGGTCCGGAACTGTTGCTGGAGCCGTCGGACCACCCCGCCGTGAAGCCGTATCGGGATGCTCTCGTCGAGGACGGCATCCCACTCGCTCAATTCGCCGTCGACGACATCGAGGCCGAGCATGCCAGGCTCACCAGCAAGGGCGTGGTGTTCACGCAGCCGCCAACGGACATCGGCACCGCTGTCGTCGCCGTCTTTGATGACACGTGCGGCAACCTCATTCAGCTCATCGAAATGAAACCGGACGAGAACCACGCCGACGCCCGGTGAAGGTTCCCCACATGGGAGGATCCTGTCCAGCGCGAAAGGTCTGCTAGATACCGTCGGGTTCCGCCGCCGGGTCCACGTCCTCGTCCGCGGCCTCCACGCCCGGCTCGGCGAACCACAGCTTGGTCTCCCCGTACTTCCGTTCGGCAAACCGCTCCATACCGTCCGGCCAGGTGGGTTCGGGGGTCCGCGAGGAGCGTTCCACCACGACGACGGCACCTTCCGCCAGGTGCGGTGCGAGCCTGGCCAGCACCTCGGCCAGCGCCGGTTCCTCCAGCGGGTAGGGCGGATCCAGGAAGACAAGGTCCCAGCGCGCGGCTTCGATGGTCCGGTCCAGGAACGATTCGACCTTGGAGCGGTGCACCGAGACCACCTTGCGGCGCGCGACGGTGTTGACGAGGTCCGCGTTGCGCTGGCAGACCTCGCTGGCCCTGGCATCGAACTCCACGAGGTCGACGGATTCGGCGCCCCGGCTGGCGCTCTCCACGCCGAGGGAACCGGAACCGGCGTAGAGATCCAGCACGCGGGCGTCCGCCACCACCTCGAAGGCATCCAGCCGCGAAAACAGCGCCTCCTTGACCCGGTCCGTGGTGGGGCGGGTCAGGGAGCCGGGCACACTGACCAGCGTCGTTCCGCCGGCGGCGCCGGCGATGATGCGGCTCATGGCCGGGGCCCCGTCGCCGGGTGGATTCTGCTAGCCGCGTTCAAGGAACGCCTCCTTCTCAGGGTTCAAATACTCATCAATGGCTTCGGCGAGTGCGGGGTGCACGGCCAGCGAGGGGTCGGCCGCCACGATCCGCTGGGCGTCCTGCCGGGCCCGGGCAATGATGTCCTCGTGGTCCAGCACCCGCAGGAGCTTCAGCGTGGACCGGCCGCCGGACTGGGAGGCGCCCAGGATGTCGCCCTCACGGCGCAGCTTGAGGTCCTCCTGCGAGAGCACGAACCCGTCCGTGGTGGCCGCGACGGCCTCGAGCCGGCGGCGGCTGGGATGGCCGGGTTCCAGGGTGGTGACCAGCAGGCAGGTCCCGGGCAGGCCGCCGCGGCCCACCCGGCCGCGGAGCTGGTGGAGCTGCGAGATGCCGAACCTGTCCGCGTCCAGGATCACCATGAGCGTGGCGTTGTGCACGTCCACGCCGACTTCGATCACGGTGGTGGAGACGAGCAGTTGGGTCTCGTTCGCGGTGAACGAGGCCATGGTCCCGGACTTGAGCGACGGGTCCTGCCTACCGTGCAGCGGCGCCAGGGCCACCCCGGCGAGTGCCGGTTCGTCCCGGAGTTGTTCGACGACGCCGGTCACGGACGCCAGCTCGCGCGCGCCGCCGTCGCCTTCGAGGTCCGCGGCGGACGGTTCGGCTTCCCCGGGACTGAAGTCGCCGTCGTCGTCGGTGCCGATCTTGGGGCAGACGACGTAGACCTGATGGCCGGCGTCGATCTCCTCGCGGGAGCGGGACCACAGCCGGGCGAGCCACGCGGGGTGCTCGGCCAGCCCCACGACGTGCGTGGTGATGGGCGCGCGCCCCGCCGGCAGCTCATCCAGCACGGAGGTTTCGAGGTCGCCGAACACGGTCATGGCCACGGTCCGCGGGATGGGGGTGGCGGTCATGACTAGCAGGTGCGGCGGTTTGCTGGCCTTGGACCGGAGCACGTCGCGCTGTTCCACGCCGAAGCGGTGCTGCTCGTCCACCACGATCAGGCCGAGGTCGTAGAAGGAGACGTTGTCGCTGAGCAGCGCGTGCGTTCCGATCACGATCCCGGCCGTTCCGGAGGCGGCGTCCAGCATGGCCTGCTTCCGCGCCGCGGTGGGCATGGAGCCGGTCAGCAGGCTGACCTGGACGGCGTCGGCTCCGAAGCCGCCGAGCATCCCGTCCCGGGACAGCGGGCCGAGCGTGCGGCGGATCGACTCGAAGTGCTGGGCGGCGAGGACCTCGGTGGGGGCCAGCAGGGCCGCCTGTCCCCCGGCGTCGACCACCTGCAGCATGGCGCGCAGGGCCACGATCGTCTTGCCGGAGCCCACCTCGCCCTGCAGCAGCCGGTTCATCGGGGAAGCCTGGGCGAGCTCGTCGGCGAGCGTCTTGCCGACGGCGGACTGGCCGGCTGTCAGCGTGAACGGCAGCTGGCGGTCGAAGGCGGGCAGCAGGCCGCCGGCTGCGGGGCGGCGGGCGGTGGCCTCCTCGGCGGCGAGCAGGGCGCGGCGCCGTGCCAGTGCGGACTGGAGCACCAGGGCTTCCTGGTATCGGAACCTGTCGCGGGCCCGCTGCCAGTCCGGGGGCGTCTGCGGGGCGTGGATCAGGCGGTAGGCCTCCGCGACGGGCAGGAATTTCTCCCGGGCGGCAATCTCCGCCGGCAGCGGATCAGCCAGGGCCTCGAGCTCCGCGGTTTCCAGGAGCGTGGAAATCACCTTCTGGATGGACCAGCTGGTCAGCTTGGCGGTGGCCGGATACACCGGGATGGGCATGGCCGCGAGCTCTTCCGGATCCATCCCCGGCGTCTCAGGGTCCTCGTCGAGCAGCTGGAAATCAGGGTTGGTCAGCCCGAGGGCGCCAGCGTAGCGCGTGACCTTGCCGGAAAACAGGGCGCGCCGGCCCGGCTGGAGTTCGGCTTTGGCCCGGAAGCCGTTGAAGAAGCTCACCTTCAGGGTGCCCGGCATCCGTGCCCCCGGGGGCCGCTGGACACCGCCGGCGGCGGCGGCGCCGGCTCCCCCGGCATCATCGGAGATTACGACGTCGGTCAGGGAACCGCGGCGGGCGCGCATGGACCGGGTGCTGTTGGAGATCACCCGGGCGATGAGTGTGACTTCCTCGTCGTGCGGGACCTCACTGATCGGGGTCAGCTCACCGCGATTGAGGTAGCGGCGCGGGAAGTAGTTCAGCAGCCCGCCCACGGTGGTGATGCCGAGGTGCTTCTCAATGACCGCCGCGGAGCGCTTGCCGATCCGGCGCTCCAGGCCGAGGTCCAGTTCAGCGTTCATGTCCGTCGGGGTCCCGGGGCTCAAATTCCCGGGGCTCAAATTCCGGCGGCTCAAATTCACGCGGCAGGGCGAGTTCGCTGACGGAAAAGTCCGAGGGTTCGCCGAGCGAGCGGATCAGGGCCACGGCAGGGTCCGCATCCAGGACATGGACGTGGACCCGCCAGCGGTACCGGCCGGAACTGTCGGCCGCGGCGCCCACCTGGCTCATAATGACAGAATCGCCCATCTCATCGAGCCGCTGGCGCATCATCGCGGCATCCAGCGGCGAGAGCGTGATGGTGCACATGACTTCCACGCCCTCGTCCCTGGGCATGGCGGCGTGGATGTGCGGATCCTGGACGTCGTAGCCGTGCAGGCCGTCGAGGAGCTCACTCTGCAGTTCCTCGCCCAGGACGGCGGAGCGCAGGCAGTCAAGGATCAGCAGCATGCCCACCCCGCCGGCGTCCACCACATGGGCTGCCTGCAGGGCGTCGAGCTGGTCCTCGGTGTGGATCACCGCTGCCAGGGCAGCCTCGACGGCGGCATCCAGTGCCAGTCCGAGCGTCTGGTTGCTGTCGTCGCCATCGTGCGCTGACTCCACGGCGGCGGCGGCGCGGGCGGCAGACTCCATGACGGACAGCATGGTTCCCGGCACGGGATCGCTCAGGGCGGACCAGGCCCGGATCTGGGCCCGGTTGAGCGCGGCGGCCAGCAGCGGGGCGCTCAGCCGGGTGTGGCCGGCGAGAGGCTCGGCCGCTGCGCAGAGGAAAACAGCCAACAGGGTCCCGGAGTTGCCGCGGGCGTGCTCCATGGCGGCCTGGCCGGCCAGTGCCAGGACCGCGCCGACGTCGTTCTGGGCCGGATCGGGGCGCCCGGAAACGGGCTGGGCCAGGTCCCGGGTGACCAGCGGGATGGAGGCGGTGACGGAGGTTGAGGAGGCGGCGCCCGTGTTCAGGGCTGTGTTCGTGCTTTGCAGTGCGTGCGCCGCGGCCCGGACCGTCAGGTAAAGGTTGGTGCCGGTATCGCCGTCGGCGACGGGGAAAATGTTGATGGCGTTCAGGCGGTCGCTGTGGTTCCCCAGCGTTGTTTCTGCCTTGCCCAACCACCGCTTCATCGCTTGCGCGTTGGCGGCAATCTTAGTCTGCAAAGTGATCCCATCCCACGGTGTCAGCGGGCCGGCCCGCGATCTTGACGCCCGCGCTGTCCATAAGTGCAGGGGCTTCTACCGAGCCTATCGCAGTGAAACCGGGAGGCAGCCGAAGGCCTGCGGGGAATGTGGCGAGCAGTCCGTGGTCTTCCCCGCCGCCCAGCACCCAGGCCAGGGGGTCGGCGCCCAGCAGCGCCGACGCCGGCAGCAAGGGAACGGCGAGTTCCTTCAGTGCGGCGGCGTCCAGGTTGAGCACGGCGCGGCTGGCTGCCGCCATGCGGCCGCCGTCGCGCACCAGGCCGTCGGAGATGTCCATCATCGCCGTGGCCCCGGCTTCCCGGGCCAGCGGACCGGCGGCGAGCGGCGGCCGGGGCCGGCATTGGGTGTCCATCAGGGCCCGCTGTTCCCCGCTGAGCGAGTGAACGCCGGTGTCCGATTCGAGCAGGGCCAGCCCGGCGGCCGCCCGGCCCACGGTTCCCGCCAGCGCCAGCGTGTCCCCGGGGCGGGCTCCGGAGCGCAGCACCGGTTCCCTGCCTTCCAGGGTCCCCAGGATCGCGACGCTGACAGCCAGTTCACGCCCGCGGCCCAGGTCGCCCCCGGCCACGGCACACTCCGGCGCGCCAAGTTCCCGGATGCCGGCGGTCAGTCCGTCCGCGAAGTCCTCCACCCAGGAGACGGCCGTTTCCGGTGGCATCGTCAGGCTCACCACCATGGCCGTGGCGCGGGCTCCCATAGCGTTGATATCGCTGAGGTTTTGCGCGGCGGCCTTCCAGCCGACGTCGTATCCGCTGGTCCGGTAACCGTTGTTCCATTCGAGCCGGAAGTCCTGGTCCGCCACCTGGGTGTCGATGCTGATCACGGTCCGGCCGTCCGGCACCGCCACGATGGCGGCGTCGTCCCCGGGGCCAAGCAGGACGGCGGGGTTGCCGCCGGAGCCGCGGTGCAGACGGGGGAAGATGCGTTCGAGGAGCTCGGACTCGGAGAGCGCGGCAACGGTCAGGCAAGCTTCGGGCACAGCGGAGTCAGGCGCAGTGGAGTTGGTCACAGCGGAGTTCGGCACAGCGGAGCCAGGCACAGTCGATTCAGTCACAGCCCTACGCTACCGCGGGGGCCTGACAACAGGGCCGGGACGGTGACGCCGGGCACCCCGGCAGCGCCCCCGCGGGACCCGCGGCGGGCGGGTCTCCGCGGACACGGATTCACACCGCGCGGAGGGCGTCCAGTAGCATCGATGGGTCAGCGGCCTAAACTCTTTGGGGGAATCACCATGCCCAGTGTCATGCCAATTTTCGGGACCCGTCCCGAAGCTATCAAGATGGCCCCTATCGTTGCCGCCCTTCAGGAATCTGAGCATTTCGACTGCGTCGTCACGGTCACGGGTCAGCATCGCGAGATGCTCGATCAAGTCAACGAGCTCTTCGGCATTGTGCCGGATCATGATCTGAATATTCTGCAGCAGCGCCAGTCACTCTCCGCCATCATGACCCGGACCATCGATGGGCTGGACAAACTCTTCGCAGCCAACAAGCCAGACGTCGTCATCGTCCAGGGTGACACCACCACGTCCACCGCCGGCGCCATTGCAGCGTTCTACCACGGCATCCCCGTGGTGCACGTTGAAGCAGGCCTTCGCAGCGGAGACCTGTTCTCCCCGTTTCCGGAGGAGGCAAACCGCAAAATCACCAGTCAAATCGCCAGCCTCCACCTTGCACCCACCAGCGTGAGCAAGGCCAACCTCGTCGCCGAGGGAATCGACCCGGCCAGCATCGTCATTACCGGAAACTCTGTCATCGACGCGTTGCTCACCACGGTGGGCAAGCAGATCCCCTTCACGGACCCGCAGCTGGAGGAACTCGCCGCCAGCGGCAGGAAGATCCTCCTAGTCACCACCCACCGGCGTGAAAACCAGGGCGGCGCCATGCAGGGCGTGGGCCGGGCCCTGGCCAGAATCGCGGAAGCCGAACCGGACCTGATGATCGTGCTGCCGGCCCACAAGAACCCGGTGGTCCGCGAGGCTGTGCTCCCGGCGCTGACAGGCCTATCCAACGTCATTGTCACCGAGCCGCTGGCCTACGGTGAATTCACCCGCATGCTTTCCCTCGCCCACATCGTCCTGACGGACTCCGGAGGCGTGCAGGAAGAGGCCCCCAGCCTCGGGAAGCCCGTCCTCGTCATGCGGGACAACACCGAACGGCCCGAAGCGGTCGACGCCGGCACCGTCGCCCTGATCGGGACCGACGAAGAGGTCATCTTCAAGGAAGTCGACCGTCTCCTGCATGATCAGGAACACTTTGACTCTATGGCAAATGCGGTCAATCCTTACGGCGACGGCCGCGCATCCGAGCGGACAGTCGCGGCCGTGGCCGCCCTGCTAAACCTCGGTCACCGGCTCCCCGAATTCGGCCAGTAGCTGCGGGCCGGCTGACGTATCTTGAGGGGTAGCCGAGCCCCCAAGAGCGTGGGTGGGCAGTGGTCCGACGGCTTGATGTTTCGTGTCCTTAGCTGCGCTTAACACTGGGCTGGTGACCGCGTTGATTCTCCGGTTTTCGGTGAGGACGCGCGGGCCGGTCATGCCCTGTCCGTGCCCGCGGGGTGGGCCCGTAAGGGTCCCCGTGACTCAGGCGCCCTTCCTTTAGGCTTCTGCGGTGGCCGGGATCCGGTGGTTTCCCGGTATTTGAAGAGTTGAGCAGGTTGTAGCAACCCGCCGGGAGCTCCCATTCGCGGGCGGCTTGCTCGAGCCCGCCACCCGGCCTGCCGGGCCTACCACGACCGGAAACGCGGCAAAGGCAAAAGCCACAACCAGGCCCTCGTCGCCCTCGCCAGGAGACGCTGCGATACCCTCTACATCATGCTTCGGGACGGAACCCTCCACCAGCCGAGAACCACCGCAGTGACCTGATAGAACCCCAAGGATCTCCGTACAGCAGCCACCGCCCGATTGGAAGATTCAGGAGGCCGGCGACGGGCTGGGCACGGAGCCGCTAGGATTCGCATACCCCAGGCGCCCCTATGAGTCAGAACGTGGGACCAATGCATCTTGACGAGGTCATCGACCAGTTTCATCAAGCGGTAAATCAGTTTGCTAAAGGCGACCCGGAACCCGCCAAGGCCATTTTCTCCCACAGCGGAGATGTCTCCCTTGCTAATCCCTGGGGCCCTCCGGTGGTGGGCTGGGAGCGAGTATCAGAGGCCCTCGATTCAGCGGCGGCACGGTTCAAAGATGGACGCGTCACCGCTTTTGATGCCCTCACCAAGCACGTCACTACCGATCTCGCCTGCTTCCTGGACATAGAACACTGGCAGGCCAATGTCGGAGGAGGAGACAAAATATCGCCGTTTGATCTGCGGGTAACGAGCATTTATCGCCTTGAAGGTGACACTTGGGCACTCGTGCACCGCCACGCAGACCCAATCACCACACCGCAGGCACCGGACGCCGTGCTGCGAAAATAGCGCACGGGATTCACGCGATCCGAATCCACCCCGGGGTTGCAGACGCACATGGCCGGCCGGACAAAGGGCCGTGCGCTCGACGCCGAGCCCCATTGTCCCGGGCGTGCCCCGGTCCAGGGTGCGACATGCCCTCCCATGCATCTTGACGAAAACCATAGCGGCACCCCGTGTTTGAGCCAGCCGGTCGCGATGAAGAACTCGGTCCCACCGGCGGTCTCGATTTCCGTGACATATTCGTGGTTGGCTGCTGAACAATGCCCGGCATCAATGGTCCATTGGAAGGGCATCTGTCCCACGAGCCGGGTGGTGTGTTCGATCATCGAGGCCAGTGGCCGCCTCCGCCCGGGCCTTCCGGGCGGCTTCGCCCAGTTCCTCGGCGACGACTTCGGCAAATGAACCGGGCCAAATTTTTCAGCGGCAGCCACTCGTCCAGCGACGTCGGCACCAGCATCACCGCGTCCGGCTGAAACGCCCATCGACAAGCGACGAGCCTTCTCAGAAGCGCCCTCGCGAGCCACTTTCCCGCAACCCCGCCCAATGTCCGCGTCTGCCGCCCAAGGTTTTCCCAAGCTGCCCTGTCTAGCGTCTGTCTTATCCCTAAGACCAATGCCGCCAGGAGGCGCAGATGGATCGCAGAACAGCACCTATCCTCCTCCCCGCGACCAGGTCCCTTGCGAGGCACTCTAGGCCGGGGCGCCCGCGTGCTTCTTTCCTGCGGCCCCGCACCACACTGATTCAATCCCTCATTTTGGGGCCGACGGCCGGCAGGCATCGGGCTGGCCGCGGCGGAACGCGGGGGCCAGTGATCCTGGGGGCGCCGCGTGTTGGAATTCTCCGCGCGTCCGCGCTTCTGGTGACAGTCCTGCTGATCATGGGGTACGTGGCGACGGCTCCGCAAACCTCCTCGGGCGCGGCCGGATCGCATGTTCACTCGGCGGCGCTGCCGGCTCCGCAAGACTCCGCGGGCGTGGCCGGACCGCACCTGCACGTCCCCGCGGTGCTGCCGGCTGCCGCGACGGAGGCGCTTCCGGCTCCATTGCCACGGACCGGGTGGACGGCTTCGTCCAGCGACGAGGAGATCTCCGGCCAGAACGGCCGCGCCAGCAATGTGCTCGACGGGGACGCCGCCACCTTCTGGCACAGCAAGTGGACCGCTCCTGCCGGCCCGTTGCCGCACACCATCACGATCGACACTAAGGCGACGCAAAGCATCTCGGGGTTCCGCTATCTCCCGCGTTCCACCACCGCGAACGGGCGGGTCGGCAGCTTCGAGATCCTGGTGAGCACCGATGGCACCACCTGGAGTGCCCCGGTGGCTCAGGGGACCTGGGCGGACAGCAGTGCGGAGAAGACGGTGACCTTCACCGCGGTCAGCGCACGGTACGTCCGGCTGATCGCAACCGCTGAGGCCGGCGACCGCGGTCCGTGGAGCAGCGCCGCCGAGATCAACCTGGTCGCCGGGCAAACCGCACCCGCTGCCGCCGAGATCAACCTGCTCGCCGGGCAAACCGCACCGGCTGCCGCCGAGATCAACGTGCTCGCCGGGCAAACCGCACCCGCTGCCGCCGAGCTCCTCGGCCCGTCGCGGGGGTCCTGGGGGCCGACGATCAACTTCCCGATCGTCCCGGTCGCGGGGGCGCTGTTGCCCGGGAACAAGCTGCTGACCTGGTCCGCCTATGCCCCCACCGCTTACGGTGGCAACCATGGCTACACTCAGACGTCCATCCTGGACCTCACCACCGGCAAGGTGAGCCAGACCCAGGTGTCCAACACCGGTCACGACATGTTCTGCCCGGGGACCTCGATGCTGCCGGACGGCAGGATTATGGTCAGCGGCGGCGCCAGCAGCACGAAAACCAGCCTGTACAACCCTGCGACGAACAAATGGAGCCCGGGGCCGGACATGAAGATCGCCCGCGGCTACCAGAGCAACGTGACCACCTCCACCGGCGAGGTGTTCACCATCGGCGGCTCGTGGTCCGGCGGTACCGGCAACAAGAACGGCGAGGTGTGGTCCGCCGCCGGCGGCTGGCGCACGCTGCCGAACGTGCTGGTCGACAAGATCCTGACCGCCGATCCCCGTGGCGAGTACCGCGCCGACAATCACGCCTGGTTGTTTGCCGCCCCCGGTGGCCGGGTGTTCCAGGCGGGGCCGAGCCGGCAGATGAACTGGATCTCCACCACCGGCCAGGGCAGCATCACCCCGGCCGGACTCCGGGCTGACAGCGCGGACGCGATGAACGGCGACGCCGTGATGTACGACGTCGGAAAGATCCTCACCGTGGGCGGGGCGACCGCCTACGACAACACCCCCGCCACGGCGCGGGCGTACACGATCGACATCAACAACGGGGTCAAAACGGCCCGGACCGCAGACATGGCCGTCACCCGGTCGTTCGCGAGCGGGGTCGCGCTGCCCGATGGCCAGGTCCTCGTGGTCGGCGGTCAGGCCACCCCGGTTCCGTTCACGGACACCGCCGCCAGGATGGCCCCGGAAATCTGGAACCCGGCCACCGGAAAGTGGACCACGCTGGCCCCGATGGCCATCCCCCGGACGTATCACAGCGTCGGCATGCTGCTCCCCGATGGCCGGGTCTTCGCTGGCGGTGGCGGGCTGTGCAACACCTGTACCACCAACCATCTGGACGGACAAATTTTCACCCCGCCGTACCTGCTGAACGCCGACGGGAGTGCCCGCACCCGGCCAGCGATTGTGACCGCACCGGCCAGCGCCGCGACCGGCAGCACGATCGCTGTGACCACCAAGGCGCCCGTCACCAACTTCTCCCTGATGCGGATGAGCACGGTGACCCACACCGTCAACACCGACCAGCGGCGGATCCCGCTCACCGCAACTTCGGTGTCGGGCAACACCGCTTCGCTGACGTTGCCGGCGGACAGCGGCGTGCTGGTGCCGGGCAGCTATATGCTCTTCGCAATGGACGCCAACGGGGTGCCCAGCGTCGCCTCGACGATCAGGATCACCTCTTCGCCAGGTTCTTCGCCAGGTTCTTCGCCAGGTTCTTCGCCAGGTTCTTCGGCAGGTTCCGCGACTGAACCAGGGACACAAATTCCAATAACGCCGTTCCGGGCGTTGGATACCCGTAAAGGTTCCGCGGTCGGCGCTGACTCGTCGGTGTCCTTCCAGGTCGGCGGCGTGAACGGGATCCCTGCGCATGTCTCGGCCGTGACGTTCAACCTCACCGTGACCGATCCCAGGTCCTTCGGCTTCGCCGCCGCCTACGCCTCCGGCGCAGCGCGCCCGAACGCATCCAATGTCAACTTCGCCACGGGCCAGACTGTCCCGAACTCGGTGACCGTTCCTGTAGGGGCCGACGGGAAAGTCACGCTCTTCAACCGTTCCTCGGGTACCACCCACTTCATCGCCGACGTCTCCGGTTATTACATCGCGGGCACCCCGACGGCGGCTGGTGCGTTCAAGCCAACCGCGCCGTTCCGGGCGCTGGACACCCGCAGCCGCACGGCGGTCGGTGCTGACTCGTCGGTGTCCTTCCAGGTCGGCGGCGTGAACGGGATCCCCGCGAATGTCTCTGCCGTGACGTTCAACCTCACAGTGACCCAGCCCCAGTCCTTCGGCTTCGCTGCCGCTTACGCCGGCGCTGCGCGCCCGAACGCCTCCAACCTGAACTTCGCCACGGGCCAGACTGTCCCGAACTCGGTGACCGTTCCCGTAGGTGCGGACGGGAAGGTCACGCTCTTCAACCGCTCCTCCGGTACCACCCACTTCATCGCCGATGTCTCCGGTTATTACATCTCGGGCACCCCGACGGTGGCTGGTGCGTTCAAGCCAACCGCACCGTTCCGGGCGTTGGATACCCGCAGCCACGCCGCGGTCGGGGCTGACTCGTCGGTGTCCTTCCAGGTCGGCGGGGCGAACGGGATCCCCGCGAATGTCTCTGCCGTGACGTTCAACCTCACAGTGACCCAGCCCCAGTCCTTCGGCTTCGCTGCCGCTTACGCCGGCGCTGCGCGCCCGAACGCCTCCAACCTGAACTTCGCCACGGGCCAGACTGTCCCGAACTCCGTGACCGTTCCCGTAGGTGCGGACGGAAAGGTCACGCTCTTCAACCGCTCCTCGGGAACGACCCACTTCATCGCCGACGTCTCCGGCTACTACATCGCCGGCCCCTCGAAATGACGTGACAGCGCCTACGACGCGAGTGGTTCGATGAGGGACTCACCGCGCTGGAATATTGGCGAAGATGGCGCTCGCGACGCCGAAGAACTGGGTCGAGGAATATTCGGAACTTCGACGGGTGTTCAGCCGAACGCGATCACTATGTGAGCAGTGAACGTAGAGCACGTGCGGATACGGGACGCGATGATAAGGCGACCCGAGCTCGGAGAGTGCCTAGTTTTCGCACCAGGAGTAATTTCGCGTCACTGCCCTCAATCTCAGCGTCGACGCCGGCGATCCAAGGTTTTCCCATGCTGCCCGGCCTAGCGTCTGTCGTGTCACCTTAGACCAGTGCCGCCAGGAGGCGCAGATGGATCGTTACGTAGCACCGATCCCCCTCTCCGTGACCCGGTCCCTTGGGAGGCACTCTAGTGATGGGCCCCCGCGTGATTCCTACCGGCGGCCCCACACCACACTGATTCAATCCCTCATTTTGGAGCCAACGGCCGGCAGGCATCGGGCTGGCCGCGGCGGAACGCGGGGGCCAGTGGTCCTGGGGGCGCCGCGTGTTGGAATTCTCCGCGCGTCCACACTTCTGGTGACAGTACTGCTGATCATGGGATACGTGGCGGTGGCTCCGCAAGCCTCCTCGGGCGCGACCGGACAGCACGTGCACTCGGCGGCGCTGCCGGCCGCCGCGAGGGAGGTGGCTCCGCCTGACTCCGCTGGCGTGGCCGGGCCGCACCTGCACATGCCCGCGGTGCTCCCGACTGCCGCGACGGAGGCGCTTCCGGCTGCATTGCCCCGCACCGGGTGGACGGCTTCGGCCAGCGACGAGGAGATCTCCGGCCAGAACGGCCGCGCCAGCAATGTGCTCGACGGGGACACCGCCACCTTCTGGCACAGCAAGTGGACCGCACCTGCCGTCCCGCTGCCGCACACCATCACGATCGACACCAAGGCGACGCGAAGCATCTCGGGGTTCCGCTATCTCCCGCGTTCCACCAACGTGAACGGGCGGATCGGGAGCTTCGAGATCCTGGTGAGCACCGATGGCACCACCTGGAGTGCCCCGATGGCTCACGGGACCTGGCCGGACACCAGTGCGGAAAAGACGGTGACCTTCACCGCGGTCAGCGCCCGGTACGTCCGGCTGACCGCGACCACTGAGGCCGGCAACCGCGGCCCGTGGAGCAGCGCCGCCGAGATCAACCTGCTCGCCGGGCATACAGCGCCTCCAACCGGCGTGCTGCCTCGCTCCGGGTGGACGGCTTCAGCCAGCGACCAAGAGGTCCTTCGCGAGAACGGCCGAGCCAGCAACGTGCTCGACGGCAATGCTGCCACGTACTGGCACAGCAGGTGGTCCCCGGCGCCGGCCGCGCCGCTGCCGCACTCCATCACGATCGACACCAAGGCGACGCAAAGCATCGCGGGGTTCCGCTACCTCCCGCGTTCTGACCTCCCCAACGGGCGGGTCGGCAAATACTCGATCGGAGTCAGCACGAACGGAATCACCTGGAGCGTGGTCGCCAGCGCCACCTGGCCAGACTCCGGCGCGGAGAAGACGGTGACCTTCACCGCGGTCAGCGCCCGGTACGTCCGGCTGACGGCAAGCACTGAGGCCGGCAACCGCGGGCCCTGGAGCAGCGCCGCGGAGATCAATCTCCTCGGCCCGTCGCAGGGGTCCTGGGGCCCGACGATCAACTTCCCGATCGTCCCGGTCGCGGCGGCGCT
>NZ_JBEPNP010000023.1:0-59930 GCF_040546335.1 Arthrobacter sp. UYEF20
AGGAAATACACGGTGCGGAAGAAGTTCACTCCGCGGACCTTGGCGTTGACCAGCAGCGCCATGATCAGGGCCACCCCGGCCTGCAGCGGGACCACGATGACGGCGAAGTGCCCAGGCATCAGAATGGATCCGGGAACAGGTGCAGGCCCGTTACGGCATCGACGTGAACAACACGGGAGCGGACGAGGCGTCCGTTTCCGAAGCCCTCGTCCGGGCACAGCAGGCCCGCTCCGAAGCCGAAAGTGAACGGCCTAAAGCCTCAGCTGCCCGCACCGATGAAGCAGTCGCCGCGGCCGCGGTTGCAGGCGCCAACCGACAGGACGGGGCGGCACAGAAAGCCGAGGCCGAGCCTGCCTACGACTCCCACGAGCGGCGTCAGCAGCTCGGCGAAAGCCTCGAAGGTAAGGGCGATCGCGAAGCGGTCAACTCCCGACTCCTGGCAGACAAACACCAAGCCGCGCCGGCGACGGCGGCCGTGGCCGACAAGCCCTCATGGGCAAAGACATCAAAGATGGCAAAGCAGAGCGGCAAGGGCAAGACACTGGAACGCGGCGGGCTCGAACGTTAGGACACGGCACGCAAGCCCGCCAAAAGGGCCGTGCCCGTCCAGATGACCAGGGCAACCAGATTGCCTAAGCTGGACCAGGGTGGAAGGGCCTAGGTGGCCGCGACATCCATCCGGGCATTGGTGGGAGCCACGACGAAGTTCGAGACGAAGCCTATAAGCAAAGCAAATCCAGCTGCACGCCACACAGTCTGTGAGCTTCGGGTGCTGCAGGTTGCCTTCGGTGTCGCCGGATCGCTGATGGTGCCCATCGTCAATGTAGTCGGCACCGGACAGGCTTCCACCGTTGTCTCTGTTGCCCTGCATCCGTGTTGTGGAATTGGCGAAGCTCCCGTCAAATAGCGGTTGACCGGAGCTTCGCGACAACTATGCCCAGAGGACCCTCGGGATTGCCTGTGAAAGAGACGTTGCCCGTTAGCGACCGTTCGATAGGTTTCACTTCGGCGGCCGGCTGTTCGGCCACCTGGGCGCGCACCAATTTACGACGCCGGCCAAAGATCGTTCGCAGACAGCGGAGGCGAGAGGCTTCATCAGCACGCTGTTCGGCAGTTTGTCGGCCCTGCATCGCCGGCGTGCGCCGGGAAGACCAGCCTGTGCCGCCGTGAACGTATTTGGCGCCGATGAGTCATGAGTACGGCGCTTTGAATGTGTTGAAGTCGGAATGCGAAGACCTCGGCTGCTGGGCAGGCTTCATGGACAGCCCGGCGACTGGACCGACTGGCCTCCGAAGTGCGTGGGGATCATACGCAGCAAGTCTGCCAACTATTTCAGGACCTACAGGGAGGATGCTTCCTGCAGTCCAAGTCCCCGGGTCTCGGGCGCCATGCGCAGGCTGACAAGGAACCCCACCAACGTGATGGCCGCTGCGATGAGCATGGTCGTTCCGATTCCGAGCTCCGTCAGTGAGAGGGGAACAAGGTAGGTTCCGGCCGCCGCCCCAATCCGGCTCAGCGACGATGCGAGCCCGACGGCGGTGCCCCGTACCTCGGTAGGGAAGAGCTCGTTGGGGTAGACCCATTGCAGGATTTGCGTTCCGCCAATGAAGAGCGCGTACGCGGCGAAGAGGATCATGGTCACGGCGGGAGGGGCCTGGGGAAAGACACCCAGCCCCAGCAGGGCAAGGCCGGACCACAGGAAACTGTGTAGGATCACCTTTCTGCGGCCGAGGCGGTTGATCAACAGGACGAACACCAGCGTCCCCAGCAGGAAGAGGACCGTGATGAACGCGGATCCGACGTTGGCCATGGATCCGCCAAGTCCGAGCGCGTCGAGGATCCTGGGGGCGAAGGCGTAGATCGCGAACAGCGGAATGATGGAACAGGTCCAGAAAACGGAAATGAAGAAGATACGCCCACCGTACCCGGACCGGAACAGGACGCTGGCATTCACTTGCTCGCCCGGGTCCGCGTCGAAGCTTTCCAGTCTCACGCCTTCACCGAAGACCTTGGCCACGACGGCTTTCGCTTCGTCCAAACGGCCCTTATTAGCCAGCCATCGGGGAGACTCCGGAGTGCCATGTCGGAGGATGAGGAAAAACGCGGCTGGTACGGTGGCGCTTGCCAGCATCCATCGCCACCCATCATGTCCCGCCTGTAGAAGCAACTCCCCTACGATGTAGGCAACCGCGGCGCCCACAAACCACATGACGATTAGGCTACCCACCAGTGGTCCCCGATATTTTCGCGGAGTGAACTCAACCAGCAGCGACGTTGCGATCGGATAGTCGGCGCCCACCGCAATGCCAATAAGGAGCCGGAGCACGAAAAGCCAAAGAGCATCCTGAACCCAAAACTGAAGAGCCGAGCACACGACGATCGCGGCGAGGTCGAGCGTGTAGAGGGTTTGCCGTCCGAACTTATCGGTCAGCCATCCGCCGAGGAATCCGCCAATGAAGATTCCTACGAGCGCGGAGGCGCCGATGAGGCCTTCCCAGTAGACCGTCAGTTCGAGTTGTGGAGCCGCTTGGACCAGGGCAATTCCGATGATGCTCAAGACGTAGCCATCAAGGAAGGGGCCGCCGGCTGAATAGACAGCCAGCCGTTTATGGAAACTGTTGAGGGGAAGGTCCTCTACGTTTACTGGTAGTGACATCACCTTGAGTGTCCTACAAAAAGACCGATCCTGACGAGATCGTTCCGGGCGATAGATGCCTAGCGTGGAACGAGGCGCTTCTCGAGGCGCTGGCGGGCGCTTGTCAGCGACTCCTTGGTCAGCTTGGTGGCGGCCTTGGCATCCCTTGCACGGGCGGCTTCCAGGATGGCGGGTTGCGGGGTCCAGAGGCTGTCGTCGTCGTGCTCGATTGCTTCTGTGGCACCTATGACTTTGTAGGGCCGGCACTGAAGCCAGAGGTTTTCAATGACGTCCATCAGGACCGGGTTGCCGCCTGCTGTGTACAAGGTGCGCAGCAGGTCTTCGTCGTCATCCAAGGCGTCCCACACGCGACGTTCTTTGACTGCTTTTTGCATACGGGCGCAGGCTGCCTCCATTCGGTCCACGTCAGCGTCAGAGACGTTGGCAGCTCCACGCCGGGCGGCCTCAATTTCCAATGTGGCCCGTACTTCGTAGATATGGATCAGTTCACCGACGGTAAATTCACGAACCACTGCGCCGCGGTGGGCGGCCACGCGTGTAGCAAGCCCGGTCTCTTCAAGGCGGCGGATGGCCTCCCGGACGGGCATCACGCTCGTGCCGACCATTTCTGCAACGTCCCGGACCCTTAAGGGGGAGCCGCCGGCCAATTCGCCGGTGAGAATGGCGGTGCGCAGGGCCTCATAGACTTGATCCGCTACAAGGGTGGGTGTGATCGAAAAGGCCGGAGAGGATCCGGACTGAGGCCCCACCAAGGCCTTCTTGATTTCCTGTTGTTGAGCAGCATCCGCTTTTTTTCCTGGCATGGGAACGATCCTATGGCGAGTCGTCCTGTTTTGCTCCCATTGCCGGTGTCGATGGCATGCAGACAGCGCTTGTTCCAAAAAATGTTCCTCCAAACTATTGCGTGATTTGTGATCACATATCTAAAATAGAACCAGAGGCGGAAAGCACGCCAGAGGGAATTCAAGAAAGCAGCAGCGGCACGCAGCCGCTGCCTCATCACCCGACAGAGGCCGGGCCCCAAGGACAAGACTTGTCCAAGACCACTAAGACCAGGAAACCGCAGCCATGAAGAAGCTGACAGCCCCAAGGAACACCCAGCAGCGTCTGCACTACGACGCACATCCGGCCCTGAAGCAGGAAGCCGCGGACCGGCGCACATGGACAGGTTGCGCCGGCGGAGAGTTTTCGCTGGACTGCCCGTTCTGCTGGAATCCTGAATCCAGCCGTGAGGGCATCGTGGTCGACCAACTGTGCTGATATCACTGAGGACAGAATGCCTGAACTTCACGCGGGCCCCGAACCGCATCATATGCTCCCGGGCAAACCATTTCCCGGCAGCCTTTCCGGAACGCGTGTGGCTGGCATCGCAGATCGCGTTGGGACGCCGGTATGGATCTACGATGCCGGCACCATCAGGGACCAAGTAGACCATCTTCGACACTTCGACGTGATCCGGTACGCGCAAAAGGCAGGCTCGAACATCCACATCCTTCGCCTCATGCGCGAACTGGGCGTGCTGGTAGATGCCGTGTCTGCTGGCGAGGTTCACAGGGCGTTGACCGCCGGATACATGCCAGGCACTGCTGAGGAGCAGATCGTCTTTACGGCAGATTTGCTGGACCTCGAAGCACTGAAGCTGGTGGCTGACCGACGGATACCTGTGAACGCCGGTTCGCCGAAAATGCTGGAACAGTTGGGAAGGGTCTCGCCCGGACACCCCGTGTGGCTCAGGATCAACCCGGGATTTGGACATGGTCATAGCCGCAAGACGAACACAGGTGGCGATCACAGCAAGCACGGCATCTGGCACGAGCGTCTGGGAGAAACCCTGGGCCTGGTGGACCTTCACGGGCTTAAGCTTGTGGGCTTCCATATGCACATCGGCTCCGGCGTGGACTACTCCCATCTCGAGCAGGTGTGTGATGCCATGGTTGAGCAGGTCAAGCGACATGGCCGGGACCTTGAGGCGATATCGGCCGGAGGCGGCCTCTCCATTCCTTACGCTCCGGACGACCCGACTGCGGACACCGAGCGGTACTTCAATGCATGGGACGCCGCGAGGCATGAGATCAGTGACTACTTGGGCCACAGCGTCAGGCTGGAAATTGAACCAGGACGGTTCCTCGTGGCGGAGTCAGGAGTTCTGGCCTCAGAAGTCAGGGCGAAAAAGCAGGTTGCCCACAACCGATTCCTGCTGGTTGACGCGGGTTTCAACGACCTCGTCCGGCCGGCCATGTATGGTAGCGGGCACCAAGTGACCATCCTTGCGCCTGACGGATCACACTGCTCAGGCCCGCTATCCAATGTCGTCCTTGCCGGGCCGCTTTGCGAGGCCGGCGACGTCTTTACGCAGTCCGACTCGGGCGACGTTCAGGCCATGCAGCTGCCCGAAGCCGTCATGGGCGATCTGGCGGTTTTCCATGACACCGGCGCCTACGGCTCCAGCATGTCGTCAAACTACAATTCCCGCCCGCTGATACCGGAGGTCCTTGTCGACGGCGACAGCACGACGCTGATACGACGTCGCCAAACGGTTCGCGAACTTATCAGCCTCGAAACGGAGGCGCCGGGTCAGCTTCGCTGAATCCCCTGCTTCTCTAACAGGAAAGGTTGCCTCCGGCACGGCAATGCCGGGCTGGAGGCAACCTTCATAAAACTGGTTACAATTCTGGCCCGTATCCACCTCCGCCCGCGGTCTGAATGGACAGGCCATCGCCCGAGGTGAGTTCCGACGTCGACATCGCTTCCAACTCCCGGACTTTGCCGTCTGCGGCCAGCCGCACCACTGCGGGGTGTCCGGGGCTGCCGCCTTCGAGGCCCCACGGCCCTTCGGCAACCCTGCCGGTGGCAACGACGGCGGTGGCGCGTCCACGGGTGAGCGTCAGTTCGCGGATGAGACCGTCGCCGCCTCGGTGGCGACCATTCCCGCCGGTGCCCCGCGCAACCGCATAGCGCTCGACGCGTAGCGGATATTCGCGTTCGATAACCTCGCAGGGAGTGTTTCGTGTGTTGGTCATGTGCGTGTGGGTGGCGTCCGCACCTGCCTGGGAGGGGAGGGCTCCTTGGCCTCCGCCGTAAGTCTCCACGTAGGAGAAGTACCTGCCCGTGACGTCATCCTGGCCGCCCACCGTGAGAATGCTCATGCTGCCGCTGGAGGCTGCAGGGACGATGCCAGGGGCGAACGAGTGGAAGGCGCCGAGCAGAACGTCCACGATTCGTTGGGACGTCTGGGTGTTGCCATTGGCCACTGGTGCCGGGAAAACGGCCGAGACCAGGGAACCGGGACGGGTAGTGACAGTAATGGGGGCCATCAAGCCCGCGTTGGACGGCAGCGTCGGGTCCGCCAGGAGTTTTACGACATAGGCCACACATGCCTCGGCCACCGCATAGGAGCAATTCATGGCGCCGCGGACCTGGTCTGCCGTCTCGGACAGGTCAACCCGCAGTTCGTCGCCGATCTTTTCCACAGTGGCGATGATCGGGATCTGAATCTTGCGTACGCCGTCGTGCTCGAGGTAGTCCACGAACCGTCCCCGTCCATCGGGCAAGGATGCCAGCGCGGCCCTGGTCCGCCGTTCGGCGTACTCGATCAGCGCATCCGTGGCCGCCGAGAAATGCCCGGATCCCCAGTCCTCGACCAATTCGAGCACGCGGCGCGCTCCGAGCCGGTTGGCGGATACCTGAGCCATGAGGTCCCCGCGGGTTTTGTCTGCCGTTCGGACATTGGTGAGCATGAGTGCCAGGATGTCCTCGCACATTTCGCCCTCGCTGATCAGGCGAATCGGGGGAATCCGGAGTCCTTCCTGGAAGATCTCGGTGGCATGCGTCGCCATGGAACCAGGGGTAATGCCGCCGACGTCCACATGGTGTGCCATGTTCGCGACCACGGCGAGCAGCTCTTGGCCGCGGAACACTGGAGTGATGACGCAAGTGTCGGGAAGGTGGGAGCCTCCCAGGTAGGGGTTGTTAGTGATCAGGACATCCCCGGGGCGCAGCCTGTCGGCGCCGAATTCCTCGAGCGCCCGTCGGATCAGGGTGGGCATGAGTCCAAGGTGTAGGGGGATGTGTTCGGCTTGCGCGATGAGATGGCCGTTGGGGCGGTAGAGCCCGGCCGAGCAATCCCTGCGGTCCTTGATGTTGGGGGAGTAGGAGGTTCGGATCAGCGCCATGCCCACCTCTTCGGCGATGGATTCGAGCCGGTTCCTGGCGATTTCGAGATCGACGGCGTTGAGGGTTTGGGTCGGGTCGGGGACCAGCAGTTCCTGAACAGTCACAGTGCTGCCTCCTTCGTGTAGATGTGGAGGAAGCCGAAGTGATCAGTGCGGCATTCCTGTTCGGGGTTGACCACGATGGTCGAGTCGAACTGCTCGATGATGAGAGGACCCGCGACGGCCTGCCCTTGGGCCAAGTGGGAGCGGTGGTAGATGGGCGTATCCCTCCATTCGCCAGAGAAGTACACAGAGCGGCTGGAGACCGGGACCCCGTGTTCAGCGACTGTGTATTCGGACAGCCTGTCTGCGGTGGCCGAAGGATCGATGGCGGTGACCCTGACTGCCACGATTTCCATCTCGGCGTCGGAGTCGGCAAAACCGTACCGTTCTGCATGGGAGGCATCCAGGGACGAACGGACCACGCTGAAGTCGGGGGAATATGCCACCGTCAGTTCGTAGCTCTGGCCAACGTACCGGGCGTCCAGGAACCGGAGCAGTTTCACCGGAGACTTGCCGCGTTCAAGCTGCTCACGGCCGGCTGTCTCCAGGCTGAGGAACCGCGCTTCGAGATCATCCATTTCCTGCGGGCTGCGGATGAGGGTGCTGGCGGAGAAATCGTGCCGGACCGGTGCACCCAGCATTCCTACTGCCGAAGCGATACCAGGCATGGGAGGTACGACGGCGGACTTCATGCCCATCTCCACGACGAGATCTGCGCCGTGGAGCGGTCCCGCTCCGCCGAATGCCATGAGGTCGCAGCCGCGGATGTCGATGCCCCGCTCGATGCTGACCTTGCGCACGCCGCGGGCCATGTTGGAGTTGATGACACGGATGATGCCTTCGGCTGTTTCCTCCGTGGAGAGTCCCAGTTCCTGTCCGAATTCCTGCATCCGTTCCCTGGCCGCAGTGACGTCCAGCTTCAGGCGGCCACCCAGCAGGGCCTCGCCGAGCCGGCCCAGGACGGCATGGGCGTCCGTGACGGTCAGTTCGGTGCCACCGCGTGAGTAACAGATGGGACCTGGCGTGGCTCCTGCGCTTTGCGGTCCGACGCGGAGTCCGCCGCCGGAATCGCGCCAGGCAATGGAGCCGCCGCCGGCGCCGATGGTGTGGACGTCCACGGTTGGTAGCCTCAGCGGCAGGCCTCCGATTTCGCCCGAGATGATTTCTTCGGGGCTGCCGTCGCGGATCAGGGCGATGTCGGTGCTGGTCCCACCGATGTCGAAGCTGACCACCATGGGGAGATCCAGTTGGCTGGCCCATGATGCTGCGCCCACCACGCCGCCGGCGAGGCCTGACAGCACCGTGCGTGCGCTTTGGCTTCTTGCCGTTTCCGGGCTGAGCAGGCCGCCATTGGACTGCATGATCCACAGTTCAGAGTTGGCTGCCGTTTCCTCCACCTTGGTTTCGAGCCGCCCAATGTAGCTGTCGATCTTGGGCTGGACGTAGCCGTTGATCACGGCCGTGGATGTCCTTTCGAACTCACGGATTTCCGGGGAAATGTCGGTGGCCGCCACCACCAGGGGAACAGCTCCGGACTTCCGCAGGAAGGCACTTATCAGCCGCTCGTGATCGGGATTCGTGTAGGCATTGATCAGCGAGACGATGACGACGTCCAGCCCCGCGGCCTTGATGGCTGCAGCCAGTTCCACCAACGCGTCCTCGGTGGGGATGGTGAGGGGCTCGCCCTCGGCTGAGATTCGTTCGTGGACCTCCCAGACATCTTGGTGGTGGACCAAGGGGGTGGTGCGGCGCACCGTCTGATCGTAGAGGGAAGGCCGGGTTTGGTAACCGATGTCCAGAATGTCCTTGAAACCCCGGGTGGTGACCAGGCCCACGCGTGCGCCGGTCCTGGTGATGACAGTGTTGGTTGCGACGGTTGTTCCGTGGATGAGCCGGCTGACGTTCTCTGCGTCCACCTCCATCTGTTCCAGGGCTCCCGAGATTCCGCTGATGACCGCTTCGTCCGGGGCGTGGGGTGTGGAGGAGACTTTCCAGACGAAGATGCTTCCGTCAGGGCGTCGAACGGCTACGTCGGTGAATGTTCCGCCGGTATCTACGGCAATCTGGTGATCTTCGGGCAATACAGTGGTCATGGGGTCCTACTTCTCGCTCGTGGAGCTGGTAAGCGTGGGTTCTGTGGCCGTGGTGTGTTCGGCAGGAAGTGGGTCCTCGAGGATGTTCTTGTTCCGAGTCTCGGGAAGCATGGTCAAAGCGACGCAGCCCAGTAAGGCGCCGATCGCTCCGACCCACAGCACTGCCTGTCCGAGGCCGATGGCTGCGCCGAGGGTTCCCACGGTGAGTGGGCCGAAGGCGGCGATGGCGCGTCCCACGTTGTAGGCAAATGCCTGGCCGGTGGCCCTCATGGCCGTGGGGAAGAGTTCAGCCAAGTAGGAACCGGTGCCGCCTGCCTGTCCGGAGGCGAAGAAGCCGAGGACGAAAGTTACGGCCAAGCCGATTTCAGGCTGGGCAATTGGCGTCAGGACGAAGAGGGCGATGCTTGCGGCGGACCCGAGGAAGAAGATGAGGAATGTTGGGCGGCGGCCAATAGCGTCGTGGATGACTCCCGAAGCCAGGTAACCAACGAATGACCCGGCGATGGCAACCCACGTGTAATTGGCGGTTCCGATGACCGACATTCCGCGTTCGGTCTTGAGGAACAGTGGAAGGAAGACGAACACTGAGTAGTAGATTCCCTGGATTCCCACCCCAAGGAGCGTTGCGAAGAGGGTGATCTTGAGCTGCTTGGCGCTGAAGAGCGGCGAGAAGCTTCCCTTCTTGCTGCTGCGCGACGTCACGTGCACGGCGTCCTTGGTGGTCCTTCGGATGAGGAATGCGGCCAGGGCGGGCAGCACGCCACAGACAAACAGGTATCGCCAAGCGACCTCTGAGGGTGCCACGGTGAACATGAACAGGTAGGCGGCTGTCGAGACGGCCCAGCCAATGGCGTAGCAACTTTGGACGAAGGCAAGGGCTTTGCCCCGGTTCTTTGGATTTGCGTACTCGGCCACAAGAGCGGCGCCAACGGCCCACTCGCCGCCGAACGTGACGCCCTCCAGAATGCGCCAAATCAGGAACTGGGTTGAGTCTTGCGAGGTGGCTGTCAGTGCAGTGAAGATGCTGTAGCCCAGGATGACCCAGGTGAGCACCCGGACGCGGCCGAACCTGTCAGCCAACGCTCCGCAGACAACGCCACCGAAGGCGGAGGCGACGATGCTTAATGCGGTCACCCATCCGGCGGAAGCGGTGGTCATGTTGAGGGCGGGGAGCGCGGCGGTGAGTGCAAAGCCGTACATGGTCCAAGTGAAGCCATCCAGGCCCCAACCCATGCCGGCTGCAGTTATTGCCCGTCGCTTCATTTTTTGATCCGTTGTGACGCCGTTGTCAGGGACGCTTGTTGTGGGGTTCATGGCACCTCCATTTTTAGTATACGAACCGAATACTAAAATACTGTGGCCTGCATCACGAAGCAAGGGGTGTGCGGATAAAAGTCGTTGGAGTCCTGCAGCGTGACGCTCTCGTCATCAGGCTGATCCCGGGTTTCGAGGCATTCGTGGCAGCATGGAGACATGCCCAAGCGACACCGCAGTTCCATGGATCAAGCCGCCGCTGAGATCCGTTCCCGCATACTCGACCTTCGCCTGATGCCGGGCGAGAAACTCGACGACATCGGCCTTGCCGAAGACATCGGGCTGAGTCGAACCCCTGTACGGGAAGCGCTGTTCCAGCTCAGTTCCGAGGGCCTCATTGAAGTCGGGCTCCGGGGCGGATTTACTGTGAGGGGGCTGGAACTCGTGGACATCCGCGAGCTCTTCGAAGCCCACCAGGTGCTGGCCCGTTGTGTATCCAGACTTGTGGCTGTGCGCGCCACACCCGAGGATCTGGACCGTCTGGCAGCAGCATCCCTTGCCGTTGATCGTGCAGTGGAATCTGAAGACCCGGGGGACATTGCTTCCACCAACGCACTGTTGCACCGGCTGGAGGCTGAAATTGCCCGCAACGGGTACCTTGAAATGCTCGCGGGCCGGGTACACGGGCTGGGGCAGCGGTTGTCCTACCTCAGTTTCGGGGGCAAAGGCCTCGCGGAGGAAGGCTTGAAGGCGCATTACCAAAAGGCTTGCCATGATCACGCGGACAGCCTTGAGGCGTACCGCAGAAGGGACGCGGATACGGCGGAGAAAATCGCAGCCCGGCACGTCGCGTTGTTCCGCGGGCGCATCATGGACTTCCTCGCCAGCGGGGCATTGGATGGAGTATCGCTGGACAGCCTCGCCGTCGAGGGCGATTGATTCTCTGACGACGCTGGCGCCCTCGCTGCGCGGTGCCGCCGTCGGCGACCCTAAGAAAAGCTGGCGCCCGCGTCAGGCGGGTGCAGCCACGTGGCTGAGGTCCGCGGCTGTCTGGCGCGTGCTGTTGAGGAACCGGGAACGTGCATCCTCTGTGGCGGCGCGCTCGAGGGGAACCATGGTGGTGACGACACCGGCGAGGCTGTTTGTCTCGCTGAAGACGGGGGCGCTGACGCCCCAAACGCCGGGTGCGAGGGCGCCGGAGCTGGTTGCGTAGCCGCGCTCCCGGATATTTGAGAGGTCGGCACTGATGGTGGCTTCTTCTTCCCTGCTCAGGAAATGGCTGGCAAGAATCTCGTCGCTTTCCTCATCCGGCAAGAATGCAAGGATGGCTCGTGCACTTGCCCCATTCAAGAGGGGGCGGGAGCGTCCGGCAGCGTAGCTGCAACTGAGGATGTGGGTGCTTTCCACCGATTCGACGCAGAGGGCTTCGCGGCTGCTCTGCACCAGGTAGGCGGCCAGTTCGCCGGTTTCACGCGACAACTCCTCCAACCTCTGTCTTACCAAACCCTGTGCCAGAGCCTCCTGGTGGTAGTTGTCCGCTAGCCGAATCACTTCAGGTCCGGCCGAGTAGCGGCCGATGACCTGGCTTTCCACCACGAATCCCGCTTGCAGCAAGGTCTGCAGGTGCCGGTAGACGGTGGATGTGGGAAGCCGGAGAAGGCCCGAAATCTGCGTGCTGCTGAGGCTGCGGTGACGGGCGAAGAGGAGCAGGATGGACATCGCCGTTCCGCGTTCGTCCCGCCGTTTGGGGGATGCCGCCAGCGCGGTCTGGCTTGACGGGATGGCCTTTCGGGTGAGGATTCGTTTCTTCATGGGAGAACTTCCGAGGCTGTGTGGAAGGCCGGAGGGGGCAGCAGCCGCCGCCTGGGCATACTCAGGCGGCGGCTGCTGGAGAGCCGTTGGGAACGTTGCGAGGGACCCGACGGCGGTTGGAGGCTGAGTGCGCCAAAGCGCACCCGGCCGGTCAGGGGAGGCCCCGTCAGTGGGGCCGCGGTTTTTTACTGGGCGAGGTACGGCTGCCGCCATTCGCTGGACGGCGAGAAGTTCTCGTGGATGAACCGGCCGCTAAGCCACCGCTGCAGGGCCAGCCGGGAACCGGCCTTGTCATTGGTGCCGGAGCCGCGGCCGCCGCCAAAGGCGACCTGTCCCATGAGGGCGCCGGTGGGCTTGTCGTTGATGTACGTCATGCCCGAGGCGTTGCGGAGCTTGTCCAGGGCAAGCGAGACGGCGCGACGGTCATTGGCAAAGATGGACAGGGTCAGGGCATAGTTGCTGGTCTGGTCCACCAGGTCCAGGACGGACTCCCACTCGTTGTCCTCGTAAACGTAGACCGTCAGGATGGGGCCGAAGAACTCTTCGCTCATGGTGAAGGCGTGCGGATCGGTGGTCTCGAAGATCGTGGGTTCGACGAACCACCCCTCTTCGGCGTGGACGCTGCCGCCGGCCAGGAGGGTGTGGCTCGGAAGGGCCTTGGCTTTCTCGAGGGCACCTTCCAGTTTGCGGAGCGAGGTCTCGTCGATGACTGCTCCGAGGAACGTCTCGTGCTCGGCCACATCGCCCACGCGGAGCGACTTGACGGTCTCGACGAGTTCGTCCTTGATCTGGGTCCAGATGCTGCGCGGGATGTAGGTGCGTGATGCCGCGGAGCACTTCTGGCCCGAGTACTCGAAGCCACTCCGAACCAGGGCAGCGCGCAGGGCATCGGCGTCGGCGCTCGGGTGTGCCACCACAGCGTTCTTGCCACCCGTTTCGCCTACCAGGCGGGGGAAGGAGCGGTACTGGTCGATGTTGTCACCGGCTTTTTTCCAGAGGCTGCGGAACACGTCCGTGGAACCCGTGAAGGTCAGGCCCGCAAAGTCCGGGTGGCTCATCGCCTGGTCGGAGATCGCACGGCCCGAGCCGTGGACGAGGTTGATCACACCTGGCGGAACGCCGGCTTCCTCGAACATCCGCATAAGGACGTCATTGCTGAGGGCCGCCTTCTCGGAGGGCTTCCAGACAACGGTGTTTCCCATGAGTGCGGCAGTGGTGGGAAGGTTGCTGGCAATGGCGGTGAAGTTGAACGGGGTGATGGCCAGGACGAAGCCTTCCAGGCCGCGCTGGTCCAGCGAGTTGCCTTCGCCCTGCAGGGACTCGGGCTGATCAGCGAAGATCTGCTGGGCGAGGTGGGCGTTGTAGCGGAAGAAGTCCGCCACTTCGCTGGCGGCGTCGATCTCTGCCTGGTGGAACGTCTTGGACTGCCCGAGCATGGTGGTGGCTACCAGTTCGTCCCGGTACTTGCCGGCGGCCAGGTTTCCGGCGCGCAGGAAGATCGCGGCGCGTTCCCACCAGGGAGTCCGGGACCAGTCGTGCTGGGCGGCCAGGGCTGCGTCGATCGCAGACTGGACCACTGCCTCATCGGCCGTGGGGATGCGGCCCAATACCTGGGAGTGGCGGTGGGGAGCTGTGACGTTGCGCAGCTCCCCGGTCATGGAGCGTACCCCGTTGATGACGTGGGGCAGGTCGCGGACGCTGGATGAGACCTCGGCGATCATCTTCTTGACCGAGGCCGCCTCCGGTGAGCCGGGACGGAATTCCCGCGACGGCTCGTTATAGGGCGTAGGGACCTTGAAGTTTCCAGTAACGCTGACAGATTGGGTGGACATTATCTGGGTTTCTCCTTTTGGACGTTCCCGGGCCGGGGCCGCGGGTTGGTTATTGGATTTCGAGCCGCAGCTCCAGCCGGCGCAGCGCGCTGGCCAGGGAGTCCGCGGTGATGGTGGCGGCTGCGGCAGTGTCGCCGTCGAGTAGTGCCTGAACCAAGGCTGGTTGCGGAGTCCAGAGCGTGCTGTCGTTCTTGGCAAGGGCCTCCGTTGCGCCGATCACCTTGTAGGGCCGGCACTGGAGCCACAGCTGTTCGATGGTGCTGACGAGGACGGGATTGCCCGAACCCCGGTACAGGGTCCGGAGCACATCCTCATCCAGGTCCAGGGCGTCAATGATGTGCCCTTCGGCAACGGCCTTCTGCATCCTGCCGCACGTGGCTTCCATCTCCCGCAGGCTACTTCGGCTGACATGGGGAGCTCCCTGCGTGGCAGCCTGCACCTCGAGGATGGTCCGTACGTCGTAAATGTGGATCAGTTCAGTGGCAGTGAACGTCCTGACCACCGCACCCTTGTGGGGGATGCGGGTGGCCAACCCTGCTTCTTCCAGGCGGCGGATGGCCTCCCGGACCGGCATGACGCTGGTGCCCACCATGGCCGCCAGGTCGCGGACCCGAAGGGGTGACCCGGATTCCAAAGTGCCAGTCAGTATGGCGTTCTCCAGGACCTCATAGACCTGGTCAGCCACCAGCGTGGGGGTGACTGGACTCGTCATTTGAAGGCTCATGGACATCTCCGTTTCTAACTGCACGCCCGTAATTCTGATATGTGATCACATTCAGTCTACGGCAATCCCAGATCAGCCTCCGATCAGGGATCGAAGGAAAAGCAGCAGGTTGGCTGGCTTCTCAGCCATTCGGCGCATCAGGTACGGGTACCACTGCGTTCCATAGGGGAGGTACACGCGGACGCGGTATCCGTCGCGGACCAACTCATCCTGCAACTTCCTCCGGACTCCGTACAGCATCTGGAACTCGAAGCTTCGCTTGTCCAGTCCAAACTCGGCTGCGGTTTCCTTGATGACGTCGATGCAGGTGTCGTCGTGGGTTCCGAAGGCCGGGTCCGGCAGGTGCCGCAGCGCCCAGCGGGAGAGATACTTGTACTGCTCGGTGACCTCGTCCGCATCGCACAGTGCAGCGGAGGAGGACTCGTCAAAGGCGCCTTTGACAAGACGGATCCGGGGCTTGATTTCTGTAAAGGACAAAAGATCCTCGGGCGTTTGGCGCATGTTCGCCTGAATCGCGACCCGGGTATTCGGGTGGTCCGGAAGAATGCTCCTGTAAATAGCAAGCGTTTCCCGGCCCACCGAGCTGTGCTCCATATCCACCTCAACGGTCGCCCCGTGAGTCGCCGCTGCGTTGAGGAGCGCCTTCAGGTTGTTCGCACATTCCTGGGGGTCGATCATGATGCCCAGTTGCGAAAGCTTCACCGAGACGGTCGAGCCAGGAGCCTGGCCCCGGATGTTCTCGATGGCGCCCTGATATTCCTGGGTGGCAGCCTTGGACTGGGCAAGGTGGTGGACCGACTCGCCCAAAAGGTCCAGGCTGACATCAATACCTGCCTGATTCAGGGCCTTCGTGGCAGTCCAGGCTTCTTCCAGTCCGCGTCCCGCAACATACCGGTCAACGATGGGGCGGGTCAGCCGGTTGCGCGTGGCAATGGCTTCAAGTTTCTTATTCTCTGCGACATGCAGGAGAAGTCTGTTCGGCATAGCTGTACTTCCTAAGAGTCGCCGCGGCGGGACCGCGGTTCCCGGCTGCCGGCCATTCCCTGGATGCGGGGACCGGGCACTTAATGTGGCCCAACTCTCTTTCGAGTGTTGTTCAAACCACAGTAGCTTGTGATCACAAATCACACAATGGCTAGTTTTCAATTTCATGAAAAAGACGTTCGGGGCTTGAGGGCAGGGGCGTTTCCGTGCTTAGCTCTCTGCTACCACCGGCTTCACATGGATGATGAGCCTGCATCGGCGCGGGTCATGAAACAGGTGGTTGTCCGACCCTTTCGAGTTCGTTTGAGGGCGCCTAGGTGCCCTGCGGAACTTGAATGGATACCCATGTTTTTAAGTCATTGCACTTGTCCTGCCCGCGCGGCCCTTCTCCAGGCGCGGTGTTCACGTTGAGCACTGTCACCCGCGCATCCCGCCACGCAGGTCTTGAAGATGGGTCACTGACGCCCTTCCACCGCAAGCTCACGGTCTATTCCTCCGGCGGTCCCTTCCTGGACGGCTACATCATGTCGATCATCGGGGTGGCCATGCTCCAGATCAGCGACTACATGCACCTCTCAGTTGTGTGGGAGGGCGTCATCGGCGCCTCGGCGCTGGTTGGAATCTTCCTCGGAGGATTCGTCGGGGGGTGGCTCTCGGACCGTTTCGGCCGGCAGGTCCTCTACACGCTGGACTTGGTCGCGATCATCGTCTGCTCAGTGCTGCAGTTCTGGGTGGAGGGCCCGTGGATGCTGCTGTTGCTGCGCGTCGGAGTGGGCATTGCAGTGGGAGCCGACTATCCGATTGCCACGACTCTCTTGACCGAATTCCTCCCGCGCCGTCACCGCGGTCCTGCAATTTCCTTCCTCATGATCATGTGGTTCCTGGGTGCCGCTGTTGCCTATGTGGTGGGTGAATGGATCAGCGGACTGGGTGGCGAAAGTTGGCGGTGGATGCTGGCCAGCGCGGCCCTTCCTGCCCTCGTTATTGTCTGCCTGCGGCACGGCGCACCTGAGTCGCCGCGTTGGCTCATCCAGAAGGGGCGGCTTGCGGAAGCAGAAGTTGTGCTCAAGAAGGTCTTTGGTCCCTCAGCCAACATCAATGAACTGGAAGAGCAACAGGGCGGATCCGTCCGCGCACGGGACCTGCTCAAGTCCGGCTACTTGGGCCGCGTGGCATTCGTGACCACGTTCTGGACCTGCTCCATCGTTCCGCTCTTTGCGGTCTACGCCTTCGGCCCCCGCATACTGCAATCGATGGGATTCGATGAAGACAGCGCCAAGACCGGCACTGCCGCAATCAACTTCCTGTTCCTCGCTGGATGCCTTATCTGCGCGGTCTTTATCAACCGTTCCGGCCGTCGAAAGCTGGTTATTCACAGTTTCCTGTGGTCCGGTGCTGCCCTGGTGATCCTTGGCCTGTTCCCGGGAGCTCCGGGACCGGTGATCCTGGTCCTCTTCGCTTCCTACGCCATCGCAATCGGAGGCGCCCAGATCCTCCAGTTCGTCTACCCGAATGAGCTCTTTCCCACATCCATTCGGGGGAGCGCGGTGGGTCTTGCGTCCTCCCTCAGTCGCATCGGGGCTGCAGCGGGAACGTATCTTGTTCCGGTGATGCTCTCGGATCTCGGCATTGGCCCCACCATGCTGATTGCGGCAGGCATTACAGTCCTGGGTCTGCTCGTTTGCCTCAAGTGGGCACCGGAAACCAAGGACCTTGACCTCTCGGCAGCCGCCCGACTCAAGTAGCTCAGCGGCTGCCCTCGAACCATCACGCCATCATGAAAGGAATCACCCATTGAACAGGCTTCCAACAGCGGCCACGGCACTGCCTAACGAGGACGATGTCTGCAGGGGCGGCCTTGAAGTGGACGGCTGCGTCTACTGCACGGGACCTGAGACGGATTAGGATCCGTCGGCGGACCTGGCAACTACACAGGGCGCACCGTTGCGATAGCCACAAGGCACCCTTCGGCTTCAAGCTCCTCGGATTGTGCGCCCAGGACCAGCGTGGCCAGGTCCGCCAGTTTCCTGCCATCAGATAATGCAGCCGTGCCTTCCAGGACGGTTGCCGCAACAATGCCGGTGCTGGGATCCAGCGCCACCTTGCCGTCCAGCCGCTCAACGCTCATCGATCCGGTGCAGGAGCCACGGGGGGTCATAAGATTCAAGCCAAGCTGGGGCTCAGCCGTATCGAGTTCGACCGTTACGGCTGCTTCTCCCGTGAACTTAACTTTCTGACCCAGCCGCAAAGTGCATTCCAGGCCGTCTACGTTCAGTGTCAAAGGTCCGTAGCTTGCGAGCGTGAAGACCCGGTCGATCCCGGGAAGCAGCGAAAAATCTGCCGCCCGGGTCAGTTCGGCCAGGCTGAGCCGCCACTCGTAGGCCACGGAGCGCATGTCCGAAGAGCACTCGGGGCCGCTCTTGGTACTGACGCTGATTTCCTTCGTGTAGCCGGCGCGGTTGGCCCAAGGGGCTGGCGGCAGTTCGTGTGGCAGGGCGATGCGGGCGGCGTGCTGGGCGGTCATGGGCTTCCTTGCGGGCTCGGGCGGCGTGGTTGGAACGAGTTTACAAAGCTGTTACATCAAACTATTGACCTGATATGTGATCACAGATTACATTTTACGTGTGACCCCAACCACATTCGACCACCGTTCCCCGGAGGCCGATCTTCCCGGCACTGAACGCCAGGGCTAAAGACCACCAGTCGGCAGGCGAAAACCCGCCGGCACCAGCGCCTCCCGGCGCCCATCTGGAGGATGAGTACCCAGTGATCGACAATCAACAAGACCGGACCCAAGCTGCAACCGGCACAAACGCGACGCAGAACGTTCCGCAGCTGCAGCTGAAGAACATCCACAAGGAATTCAACGGAAACACTGTCCTGGCCGAGGTCTCATTGGACGTCAACGCCGGCGAAGTCGTTGCTTTCATCGGTCCCAGCGGCGCAGGCAAGAGCACGCTGTTGCGCTGCGTGAACTACCTGGAGACGCCATCGAGCGGCGATCTGCTGATCGACGGCAAGCCCACGGTAAAAATTGCTTCCAAACCGACGCGTAATGAGCTGATGAAGCTGCGTCGCCAGGTGGGCATGGTTTTTCAGTCCTTCAACCTTTTCCCGCACATCAGTGTGCTGCGCAATGTGGCCCTTCCGCAGGAGCGGGTCCTGGGCCGTTCCCGCAAGGAAGCCGAGGAACGGGCGATGGAGCTGCTGACCCGGGTCGGCCTTGGAAACAAGGCCGACGCCCGCCCGAGCAAATGCAGCGGGGGGCAGCAGCAGCGCATTGCGATCGCCAGAGCACTCGCGCTGGACCCCGAGATCATGCTCTTTGATGAACCGACGTCCGCCCTTGACCCTGAACTGGGCGGGGAGGTGCTGGCGGTCATGCAGGAACTCGCGGCGACCGGCATGACGATGCTCGTGGTGACGCATGAGATGTCCTTCGCCCGCAGGGTCTCCGACCGTACAGTTTTCATGGCCGACGGACGCATCGTGGAGCAAGGCGCCCCCGAGCAAGTGTTCGGCGCACCCCGCGAACCCCGTACCAAGAAATTCCTTGAGGCGGTGCTGGAACGGTGATCGAGGCAATCCCCTTCCTCCTCCAAGGCCTGGGCACGACCGTGATCATCACCTTCGGTTCATTCCTGATCGGTGCAGTGTGCGCCGTGCCTGTCGCACTGGCTCGGCTTTCCGAGATCGCACCGCTTCGTTGGGCGGCCACGGCCTTCATCGAGGTTGTCCGGGGCATTCCCCCGATTGCGTGGATGCTCATCCTTTTCTACGGGCTTGGACGTTACATCACGCTGCCGCCCCTTCTGGCTGCTTGCCTGGCCCTGGGAGCCGTTTCCACTGCCTACCTTGCCGAAAATTACCGTGCCGGTATCCAGGCCGTTGCCGGCGGGCAATGGGAAGGAGCCGGCGCACTCGGACTCTCCAACGGAGACACGTTCTGGCGCGTCATTGCGCCGCAGGGTATCGGTGTTGCGTTGCCGCCCTCGGCCTCCTACGCGGTGGGACTGCTGAAGGATTCCGCCGTCGCTTCCGTCATTGGTGTCAGCGACATAGCCTTCCAGGCCCTGACCCTGAACCAGCAGGGCAACCCGGGCCTCCCGATCTTCCTGGCTGCCGGCGTCGTCTACCTGATCGTCAGCGTCCCCATGGCTGTCCTTGCCCGCAAAGCTGACACCTTCATCCGAACCCGAAGCGCGGTGTGAACATGATTGAACAATGGATTCAATGGCTGCCGAGCCTCCTTTCCGGCCTCCAGACCAGCCTCGCAGTAACCGGTCTTAGCCTCCTACTGGGCCTGCCGCTGGGCCTTGTGTTCGCCTTCGGGATGATCTCCCGTACCCGCATCCTGCGCCAGGCGACCATTCTCATCGTCGAGCTCGGTCGCGGTATTCCGCTGTTGGTTGTCCTGTACGTTGTCTATTTCGGTCTGCCCGACGGCGGTATCGTGCTTGAGTCGTTTGCCGCGGCCGTCGTCGCCATTGCCTTCAACACCGGTGCCTACACCAGCGAGATCTTCCGTGCCGGACTCCTCAGCGTTCCCCGCGGCCACATCGAGGCCGCCCAAAGCCTGGGACTGAACTGGACTGATGAAGCCCGCTTCATTGTCCTCCCACAGGCCCTGAGAGCGATCGTTCCCCCGCTCATGTCGTACAGCGTCATCGTGTTCCAGGCCACAAGCCTTGGCTACGCGATCGCCCTTCCGGAATTGCTGAACAGCGCCTACCAGATCGGTTCGGTGACCTTTGAATTCCTGAGCGTCTTTATTCTTGCCGGACTTATCTACGCTGCGCTGTCCATCGTCGTATCGCGCTTCGTAGACGCCATCCACAGCAAGACCAGCAACTAACCCTTCCCACCTCTCCAGGAGCATCTTCCATGCGTAAGTTCACAATCACCGCCGTCATGTTCGCAGCGGCCCTGCCGCTGGCAGCCTGCGGCGGCACGTCAAGTACCGCCAACACCGTCGCGGCCGACTGCACCCCGGTGGTGTCCGGCGTCGAAACCGCCACCAAGGGCAAGCTCACCATGGCCGTCGCGGAGTACCCGCCGTACGTGTCCATGAAGGGCGGCTCGCTCTCCGGCGTCGACGGCGAAGTCCTCAAACGGGTGGCAAAGGATCTGTGCCTCGAGCCCGATGCCAAGACGTCCAGCTTCACGGCCATCATTGAATCTGTAAAGAACGGCAGCGTCGATCTGTCGGCCGGCAACTGGTACATCAATGAAGAACGCGGACAGCAGTTCGCCATCAGTAAGCCCGTGTACCTGGACAAAATGGCCCTGGTGACATCGAGCGGCGCGGACACCATCGACGCCGTGGCCGGCGGCACGGTGGGCACTCCGCAGGGATACCTGTGGGTCGGCGACCTCCAGAAGACCCTGGGCACTGACAAGGTCAAGCTCTACGCCACCGAGGACGCTGTCTACCAGGACGTGAAGTCCGGCAGGGCCGGCGCTGGCGTGATGACGTACGGCGCTGCACTGCAGTTGGTCAAGAACAACAACGACAACAAGCTGAAGGTCGCCGAACTCAAGCCGGACGAAAGGATCCAGGCTTCCGTAGGCGCGGCACAAACCGCCGTCCTGGTGAACAAAGGCAAGACCACTTTGCGGGACGCCGTCAACCAGGTCGTCGAGAAGATGCGGGAGGACGGGTCCCTCAAGAAGGCGCTCGAAGACAACGGCCTGCCAGGCACGGCCGCTGATGTGAAGGCTGCTGCCGGCAGCTGATCCGCAGACGGCGTCAAAGCAAGAGGCGGTTGGATCCCTCCAGGGGATCCAACCGCCTCTGCTTTGCCCGGGTGTTAGGGGGAAGCCTCGGTTACGCCGGCTGCGTCGCTGGCGCGCAACACACGGTAGCCATGCTCCTTGTCATAGCCATGAATCTCCCGCGTGTCCAGGGCAGCCATGAAGTCCAGCACGTTCGGGGTGATGAGTTGTCCCGGCACAAGGACCGGGAAGCCTGGAGGATAGGGTGTCACGAAGGCCGCGGAGATGACCTCGTGTCCTTGGGAGATCCGTTGGCGGACCCCGGCGTCCGTCAGGTACTCGCAGGCATCCGGCTTGTAGGTTTCAAAGTATGCCGTGCGAATACATCCGTCCGGCAGGGACTCGTCTGTCCGGAACCGTGTGGCGAAGCTGCTGAAGTCCGGCAGCGGTGGTGCTCCCTTGGTGAGCCGGGAGACCATCCGGCTGTGCGCCATCCTCGCGCGGGGACTCCGTGACTCCGCGGTGGAATCGAAGGACTCGGCGAGTTTGACCAGCACCTCGATCAGGTAGGCCACTGAACTGCGCGAAGTCCCGATGTTGGTCATGAACAGGACGCTGTTCCGGGAGGTTTTGTTGACCTGGATCCCGTGTCCGTCCATGAGGTGTTGGTGTTTGAAGGTATCGCCGTCCACGCCCGTTGCCCCGATGTACATGGTCAGTCGGCTCGGATCGACCACGAACTCATCGTTCTGCCAGGACTCGGCCATGCATGCCAGGCCGTCCACCAAGGGCATCGGGGAGTCGGTCTCACGGAATTCCTCCGGAACCAGCTCCTGGGTGTTCAGGATGCGGAAGTACTTTCGCAGCAGCGGATGCTGGTCGATCGCAGTGGCGACGCTCACGGCGAGGTCTGCCTGCTTCTGCACCAGTTCGCAGCCTTCGAGTTCGGCCTGCCGGCGCCCGATGTCCAGTGAAGCCAGGATCTGGTAGTTAGGGGACGTGGAGGTGTGGGTCATGTAGGCCTCGCGGAAGGCTTCTTCGCTCAGGCGGGCGAAGTCCTGATCGTAGACGTGGATCATGGAGCCCTGACGCAGGGAGGTCAGAGTCTTGTGCGTTGACTGCGTTGCGTAGACGCGGATCCTGGCTTTGTCCGGGTCCGGCACCAGCCGGGTGTCCAGCCACAGTTCGTCGTTCTTAGGTTCGCCCGTTTCGGGGTCGTAGAGTTCTGCGGCTTGGGCTGCGAACCGTTCCCGTGCTGCGGGGTCGCGGAACCGACGTTCCAGTGTCTGGCTGGCGGCCATCGCGGTGCGGCGGCGATAGATCGGATGGAACCCGGCGAAGGCGAACCAGGCTTCGTCCCATAGAAAGACCAGATCGGGCTTGATGGCCAGGCACTCTTCCATGACGCGTTCGACGTCGTAGACGATGCCATCGAAGGTGCAGTTGGTCAGGGCCAGCATCTTTACTTCGTTGAGGCGCCCGGCCGCGCGGTAGTCCAGCAGCATCTTCTTGATCCGGGACAGGGGCACGCCGCCGTAGAGTGAAAACTCGTTCATGGAGTAGGCCTCAAGGTAGGCCACTTTGGCGCCGGCCAGGAGCAGGGCGTAGTGGTGGGACTTGTGGCAGTTCCGGTCAACGAGGACGACGTCGGCTGGTGCCAACATCGCCTGGTGGACGATTTTGTTTGCGGTGGAGGTGCCGTTGGTGACAAAGAACGTTTGACGGGCGCCGAAGGCCCTTGCGGCCAGGCGCTGCGCGTCCCGGATCGATCCGTGAGGGTCCAGCAGTGAATCCAGACCGCCCGACGTCGCCGAAGTTTCAGCCAGCAGCAGGTTCAGGCCGTAGAACTCCTCCATGTCCTTGATCCATTTCGAGTTGGACACGGATCCGCCCCGGGACACGGGTAGTGCATGGAAGACTCCGCCGGGCCGTCTGCTGTGGTTTTGGATGGCAGTGAAGAACGGCGTTTCGTAGCGTTCGCCGACGCCTCGCAGAATGGACAGGTGCATTTCCAGGCTGTCCGCGCGCAGGAAGATCCTGCTGAAGCGGCTGGTGAGGGAACCGCCCAGCTTCTCAATGGACACGCCCGCTACCAGGTAGAGATCCAGGCTCGGACGTAATTCGGCGGCCTTTTCGGCAAGTATGAGTATTCTCTGGATGGGGCGGGCGGGATCCAGGTCCCGCGGGCCGTTGGCCGAAACAAAGTCGCGGATGTCCTGCTCCAAGGGCCGCCGCGAGCGGGTCATGAAACCGGGCCGGATGACACAGGCCTGGATATCGGTGTTCAACAACAGCGCAGCAACTGCATCTTCATAGCTGGGAACGATGTTGATCTCGTAGACAAAGGGATCCTGGGGGCGTCTTTGGCGCAGCATTTCCCGGACGAAGGCGGCACCGTCCGCCGGGGTGCAGTCGTCCACCAGCAGGACTTCAAAACGGGGCCGGCTGTCTGCAGTTCCCGTGGAGTCATTATCTGGGGGCCGTGAGCCGCCGGCGGGTGACGGCAATCGGCGCCGCTGCTTGATGCGCTCAACGGCCTCGCCCAATGCGGGAAAATCGCCTTCTTCCGTGAGGGTTCGGAGTTCGTCAATGGCAGCGAGTCCCGGGTTGGCCCAGTGGCCCTCCACCAGCTCCAGGCGGTCAAGGACACGAAGGATGTCCTCGCTGAGACGGAGGCTTGTTTCAGGGGAGAGGTCGCTGCCCATCTTCTCTGCCGTGTACGTCAGGTATTCCCATAGGTCTTCACGCATTCGCCACACATTGTGGGTTTTTGTTTCGCTGGTGCCGTCGACGGTGTACAGGTCTGGTGCAGCCGGATTCAACTGTATTCCTTTACTTTTGGGGAGCCTTGACGTTGTCTTTGTTGACAACGCGATGCCCGGGCTCCCGTGGTAACGAGTGGAGAAAAGGGAAAGAAAGGGAGGCTATAAGGCAACAGGAGAGCACCCGCGCCGAACAGGTCGACGCGGGTGCTCATATGCAGTTAGGCCATTAGTGCGTGAAGGGCATCAGCCAGGGTTCGTGCCCCGGTTTCGGCATCCTCGTCGACCACGTGTTCTTCAGGGGAGTGGGACACGCCGCTCGGGTTACGGACAAAGACCATGGCTGTTGGAACGTAGGGCGCCAGGACGCCGGCGTCATGGCCGGCTCCGGTGTCCAGGACGGGGGCCTGCGGCAGGGCGAGTTGGAGTTTCTTCTGCAGTCCGGGATCGAAATGAACGGTGCGGCTCAGCGACTCCTCCCGGAGCTCGACGCCGCAGCCTTCCTCGGCTGCAATGACCTGGGCCTGTCCGTGGATGCGCTCCACGAGGGCAGCTGTCACGGCGTCGTCGGGGTGCCGGACGTCCAGCCAGAAGTCAACACGCGAGGCGATGACGTTGGTCCCGCCAGGCACGGGCTGGAGCCGTCCGACCGTCGCCCGGGCGTGGGCCTGGTTCCGGGCGATGTCGCGGATGGCCACCACCATCCTGGAGGCCGACACCATGGGGTCATGCCGGTCGGCCATCAGCGTTGTTCCGGCGTGGTTGCCTTGCCCGTGGACGCTCAGGCGCCAGCGTCCGTGTCCGAGGATGGACGAAGCAATCGCTATGGGCTGGTCGAGGTCGATCAGGCCGCGGCCCTGCTCAACGTGCAGTTCAACGAAGGCGCCGATTTGGCTAAGGAGTTTTTCGTCCCGGCCAACGAAACGGGGATCGAGGCCGTTTGCCTGTGCGATGTCCGCGAAGGTTGAGCCGTCGGGATCCCGAAGGTTTCGGGCCTTGTCGGGATCAATGGCGCCGGTCATCAGCCGTGAGCCCAGGCACGCGACACCGAACCTCGATCCTTCCTCTTCCGGGAACACGACAACTGCCAGCGGGCGCGTGGGTGTGGTCATCCGTGCCTTGAGGATGTCGACTGCCACCAACGCGGAGGCCACGCCGAGGGGACCGTCGAAGGCCCCGCCGCCAGGCACCGAGTCGAGGTGGCTTCCGGTGACCAAGCTGTTGCCGCGGTCTCCGCCGGGCACATCCCACCAGGCCCAGATGGCGCCATTGCGATCCGTTTCCACGGCCAGACCGCGCTTCGAGGCCTGTTCGACGAACCAGTTGCGCAGGTCCAGCTCGGCGGTGGAGTACACGGGCCGTGTGTAGCCGCCGCGGAGCGCGTCGGTGCCGGTGCCTGCGATGTCGGACAACAGCCCGGTCACCGTTGCTGGCAGCGCCTGGTGCAGGGGAGTGGTTTCGGTGCCGTGCGCCATTAGCGGGCCGCCGATGCTGCGTGCCCGGCCTGGGCTGCGATCCGGAACTGATCCGGGACGGCTCCTGCGCCTGTGGCCAGGTCCGCGGCGAGCTGACCGATCAGCGGGGCAAACTTGGCGCCGTGCCCCGAGCAGGGGGAGAGGATGGTGATGCCGTCGACGCGGTCGATGATGAAGTCCTCGCTGGGGGTGTTGGTGAATAGGCATGTGGTTTCGGCGTATGGTTCCGGGACCAGGCCAGGCAAGTACTGTTCGACGTACTCGATGACTCGACGGCGGTTCCCGGGATCGATCCGTCCGTCCTGTTCTGCGGCGGATGGCAGGATCTTCCCGCCGTTGTATTCGGCGACTTTCTGTCCGCGGAAGCCGGCATCCCGGCCGCCCGGCAGGCCGTAAGCCTGCCAGCCCGAGCGCTTATGAATGAAGGTCGGCCACGGCGAAGAGTTGTGGTCCGTGTTGTCCGTGTAGGGGAAGTGGTAGGCCTGTTCCTGGCGCACCTCGATCGAGGGCATGGCGGACAGGAACGATGATGGCAGCGACAGCGATCCCAGGAGCCGGGGGAGCCAGCCGCCGGCGGCGACGATGACGTTGGCGGCGTGCAGGGACCTGCCCTCTTCGGAGGTCAGTACGTAGCCGCCGTTCGATGCCACGATTGAGGCGACAGCCCAGTTGTTGTGGAGTTCCGCGCCGTGCGCCACGGCCTGGTCAACCATGGAAGCGACGGATTCGTGGGCGTCGATGACACCGGCGTCCGGGTGCCAGAGCACCTGGGTATCAAAGGCGATTTGGGGCCACCGACGGTTGGCCTCTTCCGGGCTGAGAAGTTCGTGGTCAATGCCGCGCGCCGCCAGCACAGCGGCCAGGCGTTCTGGCTGGCGGATCGCCCCGTAGTCCACGGCGCCGGTGGGGGTGATGAGCTGTTTGCCGCTGAGACGGGCCAGCTCGTCCCACCCAACCTTCGCTTCCTGGACGAGGGCGGTGTAAAACTCCTCCGGATAGGCGTAACGGAAGATCCGGGCTGAGCCATGGGAGCTGCCGGCATCGTTCGCAGGGGTTGAACGTTCGAGCAAGGCAACGTCGTGGCCGCGGGCGGCGAGGTGCCAGGCAGTGGCAGCTCCAGACAGCCCTGCGCCGACGACGGCGTATTCGGTCGATTCCATGGATGGCTCCTTAGGCGCGGGATGGGCAACTGGGGGATGCCCGCTCTACATCCAGTAACTCACCCGCAAATGCATCCAGTCCAATATCATTTGACTAGCAATTATTAGCGTCAATCGAAAGAATCCCCATGGAACTCCGGCAGCTTCGGTACTTCCTCGTCGTCGCAGACGAGCTGCACTTCGGCCGGGCCGCAGAACGCCTGCACCTCACCCAGCCGCCACTGACCGTCGCCGTCAGGAAGTTGGAGCGCGAGCTTGGTGTCCAGCTCTTTGACCGCACCACCCGTCGCGTGGCCTTGACTGCGGCCGGTCAGGCCTTCAAGGAGCGAGTCCAGGCCGCCGTTTCGGACCTCGACGACGCGGCCGGGGATGTTGCCGATGTCGCTGCAGGCAAGAGCGGCAGGATCAGGGTGGGATTCGTCAGCTCCGCGAGCTACACCACCGTTCCGGAAGCCATCCGGGCCTTTCGCCAACAGCGTCCGCGCATAGACCTGGTCCTGAATCCGCTCACCAGCGGGGAGCAGATTGAGCAGTTGTTGGACGGGAACCTTGACCTTGGCCTCATCCGGGATCCGGGCGACATCCCCGGACTGAACCTTGAACTCCTGAGCACAGAAGACCTGGTGGTGGTCCTTCCCGATACACACCATCTGGCGGCCGTGGAGGAAATCCGCCCCCGGGATCTCGAGGGGGAACCCATGATCCTCTTTCCGTACCGCCTGATGCCGGGCTTCGTGGCACGGGTCCTCCGACTCTTCGACCCGCTCCCCACGCCGCCGATCATTGTGCAGCAGGCCATTCACCAGGAAACTGTTCTGGGACTCGTCGCCGCAGGCTTGGGGATCTCCGTCCTCCCGGAGTCCGTGCAGCGGTTCCAGATGCCGGGAGTTACCACGCGGCGCTTTGTCGGCAGGCCACAGACGGAGCTCCACGTGGCCCGGGCCTTTGGTCATTCGCCGGCCGTGGATGATTTCATCCGGTGCCTCAAGGGAGAGATTCCAGAATAGCTCTTGTGTGATCACATATCCCAGTCGTAATCTGAGCGGACTGCTACCACCGCCGCCCTGCTTCGGCTGCGGGCGCTTCCCGACCCCAGAGGACGTCCATGATCCAGCCAACCGCCGTCCTCGAACGCTTGTGCCGTCAGGCCGCGCTGGAAGCCGGTGCTGCTGAAGCTGCCGCTTCAGCCCTCGCCGATGCCATCGTCCACGCAGAGTTGCGCGGACGCCCCTCTGTGGGTGTCGCGCACCTCTTTGACTACCTTGCTGCGCTGGAATCGGGCGCGATTGACGGAATGGCAGTCCCCAGGATTTTAGTCCGGGGAGCAATCATCAGCTGCGACGCCCGCGGGGGCATCCCTCACGCCGGTTTTCTCCAGGCCTTCGACACCCTCTTGGACGTGGCAGGCGTCCATGGCTGCGCCGTCTTCATGCAGCACAATTCCTACACTTGCGGCGAGCTCGGATACTTCACGGACCGGCTGGCCGAAGCCGGACTGGTCGCTTTCGCCGCGGCAAATTCCCCCGCCTTGATGGCAGTGGGGTCCAGCGGGGGTCGGGTTCTGGGCACAAACCCAATATCTTTCGCCGCCCCCACCGGCGCGCAGGAACCGTTCCTCGTCGACCAGGCATCAAGTGAAACAGCCTTCGTAGCCGTCCGCGAGGCGGCGGCGGCCGGAAAAGAAATACCAGCCGGATGGGCTGTCGACTCCCGAGGCGAGCCGACCACGGACGCCAGTGCCGCCCTCGAAGGGTCCCTTTTGCCGTACGGAGGCCATAAAGGCGCCAACATGGCACTAGTTGCAGAGGTGCTGGCCGGGCTGGCTGGCGGACTCTGGTCCGTTGACGCGCCGCCCTTCACCGAAGGAAGTGCAAGCCCTGAAATTGGCATGACCATCCTGGCTATCAATCCGCGCTTCGCTGATGCCGCCTTCCCGCAAAGGCTCGGCGCACATTTGGACCGGCTATCCCGGGACTACCAGGTAAGGATTCCGGGACGGCGCCCAGAGGGAACAGCAGGCCAAGGCGTATTGGAGATCGACAGCGGGCAGTTCGAACGGCTTCAGTCCGCTGCGCAGAAAAACACGAACAGAAAGTTGGGACAAGCATGAACGAATTGCACGATGTCGTGGTGGTTGGGGCCGGACCGGCGGGGCTGGCCCTCGCGTACGATCTCCGCGACCTGGATCTTGACATTCAGGTGTTGGAGGCCGGCGACGACATTGGCGGACGGACGCGGAGCGTCCACCTGGCCGGCGCCACCGTCAACACGGGTGCCATGTTCATCTATCGCGGAACGCGCGCCGAAGCGCTCGCGAAGGAACTGGGTCAGGAGACCGTACCGTTCCATCCGGCTACTTATGGCGTGCATATCGACGGCGTTACTTCCGTTGCGGGGTCCACTTCCGAAGTCGTCGAACATCTCCCGCTGGCTCCTGAGTCCAGGGACGCGCTGGTCGATTTCATGGAAGGACTGGCGCGCGAATACAGGGCAAATGTGTCGGGGGGAAACATCACCGACCAAGCCGCGGCGCTGGAGCATGAAACCGTGGCCGCCAGGCTGGAAGGGCTCCCGGGACCCGCCCGGAGCATCATTGAGTCAGCCGTCCGGGGCGGTTCGGTAGGAGAGGCTGCCCAATTGTCGGCCAAATACGCTCTCCGCTATCTCGCCAGTTACATCGCCCACGAACGCGACAACCGCCTCTATCCCGTTAACGGCATGCAGGCCCTTCCGCGCGCACTCGCCGCCAATGTTGGCGCCCGGACCTCGATTGCTACGGGAATCCGCGTCCACGTCGTGCGGGAACGGGGGGACCTGCTTGAAGTCACTGCCGGTGACGGGGAGCATCAGCGGGTATTTCTGGCCCGCCACGTTGTGGTGACGGTGCCGGCTCCGCAGGTGGCAGGCATTTGTGGTGCCCTTCCCGGCTGGAAGAATCAGGCCCTACAGGCCGCTGAGACGCCGGGCAGCACGACGCTCACCATTGCCGCCAACGTAGAGGGCCTGCCGAAGTTCGTGGACTGGTCCTTCATCTCGACCGTCGGCAAGAAGTTTGACGCCATCATCAATCCGCAGCCCGGCGTTCTGCCGGGCGACGGAATCGTCAGGTTTACGTGCTACGGAAACTCGGCAGGATTCATCCCGGGAATCGAAAGCGACGGACAGCAGATCCAGCAGTGGATTGAAGACTTCCTGGAGGTCGCTCCGGAGCTCCAAGACCGGATTGTGGGGTCAGTGGCCGCTACCTGGGAGCACTGCTTTTCCGTGCTGTCCCCGAACCGCAACGACGCCTTGCCCGACCTCCAACGCAGTATTGGCAATCTGCATTTCGCGGGGGACTACACCTCGGAAACGGCAGGTTCGCACGGTGCGTACGGGGAAGCCCGCCGTGTGGCGCAGGTGTTGCGGGCAGATTTGTTGGCGATGGCCTGACGCCGGATCAGGCAAGTCCGTCCGTGGCGAGGCGCAGACCTCAGGGGCTGCGTTTCCTGCGTTTAGGGTGCCTCGTTGCAGCTGCAAATGTCCCAAAAGAATCACTGAAAAAGGACTAGTTGTGATCACATATCTCATCTATACTGTGATTCAGCCGAGTTTCTACGAGGTGTTTTGAACCTCGATGACGGTGACCAAATTCTTGCTTCCCCGCTAAGGGCGCCCCCTATGAGCGACCCCCGAAGCCAACTCGACACTTTGACGTGAGACGTGGACGTCTATGACCGCTAGGGAGATAACGTGGCCCCCACCCGAATTGACGCAGACACCCGTATCCTCATCATTGGCGCCGGCGTGGTTGGTGCCGCGCTGGCCGACGATCTGACCCGGCACGGCATGAAGTCCGTAACAGTGGTGGACCAAGGTCCCCTCTACCGGACCGGTGGCTCCTCATCCCATGCCCCTGGTTTCGCGTTCCAGACGACGGGTTCATCGGTGATGTCCGAACTGGCCCGGCGGACACTCGACAAGCTGGACGGGCTGACGTTGGATGGCCAGTGGATCCTCAAGAGGGTGGGCGGCCTCGAACTGGCTTGTGACGGGGAACGGCTGGAGTACCTGCATCGCCGGCACAACCTCGCGCAGTCATGGGGCGTTCCCTCCCGGCTGGTGTCTCCTGTCGCGTGTGGGGAGCTGTTCCCGGGTCTCGACACTTCCGCCGTGCTCGGCGGATTGCACACTCCAACAGACGGAGTGGTCAAGGCCGTACGTGCCGTGGAGTGGCAGGCCCGTCGTGCCATGGCGAACGGGGCACGTTTTTATGGCCTTACCGAGGTCACAGGGTTCCGTGTAGAACGTGGGCGGGTGACCGGCGTCGACGTCCGACCCACACCGCCTGTGCCGGGCAACCCCTCCAAGGGTGACCAGCTTCCAGACGGGACGTCATTCCTGGAAGCCGATGTCGTCGTCGTTTGTGCCGGGTTGTGGGGCCCGGGCCTCGGCAAACTTTTGGGCCTGGAGCTTCCCATGGTTCCCATGGAGCACTGTTCCTCATCCACCAATGCCCTTCCGTCGCTTGCCGGCTTCAGCGACGATGTCGAGATTGACCGACCCATGGTGCGGCACCAGGCCACTGGTTCCTACTTCCGCCAAATGGGTGAGCGGCTTGTGTGGGGCACGTATGAGCATCGTGTTATCCCCGTGGACCAGGACGAGATCGCCAGTCCTGAGGACTTTGCCCAAACGCAGATCGAACCCGCCATCCATCCTTTGACGTGGAACGATCTCAAGGACGGGTGGACGGAAGTCAAGCGGCTGTTCCCGGATGCTAACAGTTGCGAACCAGCAGAGGGATACAACGGAATCTTCTCGTTCACTCCGGACGGCAACCCGCTCCTCGGGGAGGTTCCGGGCATCAGGGGACTTTGGCTGGGCGAGTCCGTGTGGCTGACCCAATCTGCAGGCGTGGCCAACGTCCTGGCTGACTGGATTGTGACCGGAGATCCCGGCATTGACACGACGAGCCTCGACTTCCGTCGCTTCGATCAAGCGCACCTGACGCGTAGCGTCAGCATCGCGCGGGCCAGCGAGAACTACGACGAGGTCTACGACGTCAGCCACCCGCGCAAGCGGACGAAGCAACTGAGGAAGTTCGCCACGACGCCCTTCTATGTTCGGCAGGAAGCCCTGAAAGCAGAGTTCGGGACCTCACAGGGTGGCTGGGAGCGTCCCCTGTGGTACGGCAGTACCAAGGCGAATCTACCATCGGTGCCGAGGGATGCTTGGGGGACGTACGGATGGTCTCCCACCATTTCTGCCGAGGCGCGCCAGGCTGCAAACGGTGTTGGGCTCGTCGACAGGGGAGCGGTCAGCGTCTTCGAAGTCCGCGGCAACAATGCCGGGAAACACCTGTATGAACTCCTCGGCTCACATGTGGCCTTGCAGGTCAACTGTTCAGGACACGCCTTCCTGAAGAGTCCGTACGGGGGTATCGCGGCCGATCTGACACTCGTGCGAACCGCCGATGACTCATATTTCGTCATCGGCAGCAGCCCCGAGGACGTCTGGCACCTTCGCCGGGAGACTTCGCACTCTGACACGGTCACCGTTTCCGATCTGTCGTCAGCAACAACCGCGTTGGCGCTGATAGGTCCGGATGCAGCAACAGTTCTCGGTTCGGTCACGCGAGGTGCCGCGCCCGCGGCCCACTCACCTGAGGCGCCAGTGCTCGACGTCGGAGGCGTTCCGGTCCGCGTCGTCGCAGAAACCGCCGCAGGTGCGGGCGGCTGGACACTGTATGCGGCCACAGAGCATGGCCTGTACCTCTGGGATCTCCTCGTTGAAGCGGGTGCACAGCATGGGATTGGTCTCGTCGGCGACGAAGCATTTACCGCGCTGCGGATCGCCAACGGAGTACCTGCATTCGGTGTTGAGTACGGCCCCCGGGACAATGCCTTTGAAGCTGGCCTTGCCGGTCCTTCCACCGGTGAGGGCGCACGTCCTGGACACCGATTGCTCGTGCGCCTGAGAATGCGCAGCGATCTCCACGCCGTCGTAACGGGCGAACCGGTATCGAAGGACGGCTCTGTCGTCGGGTTCGTCACAAGTTCCGCCGAGGAACCCGCCTCAGGTCATTTCCTCGCGTTCGCCTGGGTCGACCCGGAAGCCGCGGCGGCGGGCGCTGAGGTGGAGATTTCACACCTCGACCAGCGTTGGGCAGCGTGCATCGATCGTACCCGCTAAGAGACAAGTCGCTGCACCGCGGCATAGGTGGGGCGTTGCGCCACGACTTGCTGCTCAGTCTTGGGAACGGCGTTCGGGCGCAGTCGCGGCCTGCCTATCTTTCAAAAATGGCCGTGGGCCGCGATAGCCCGCCCAGAGTAGGGCAGGTGTGTTACACGGCCGGCTCAATTCCGCCTCCCAGGGAGGAAGCCTTGCAGTACCCCATTTACGATGATGCCGGCGCTTGGAAGCGAAATCTTTGGCGCATCAAAGAGCTTGCGCCGCCGCATCAGGAGATGCTGCTGCAAATGCAGCCGTTCAACAGCGACCCAGATGCTAACTTCCTTGGCTGGATCAATCGCCTAGCCAGAATCGACAGGCACCGAAACCTCGTGGATGGCACATCGCGCCTGGTGGAACTTGAACCCGTCTTCGCAATCAAAGGCGGTCGCGGGAAGTACAACTTCACACCCCACTTGCAGTGGGGGGACCGCGTTCTCCGGAATGGGCGAGCGGATGCCGCACGGATCACCATTGTTCCATGGGATGAGACAGTACAAGTTGAGTGCAATCCTCGCGTTGGCATAGACCCGGAGATAGCAGAGTGGTCATTGTCCGAATTTTGGGGACCAACGCGTTTCTCTGAGCGGCTCCAACTGCTGCAACCTGGGTTGCCGCAGAAATAGCAGTCTACGAATATGAATGCACCGGAACAAGCAGGAAAGAAAGCCTGCTCACGGATTTCCTTCCGCGAAGACAGCGACGCCAGACGATCGACGGGATCCATGAACCGTGCCGAGTTTGATGCCGCTTCCTTTTTTGTGAAGGATTGCGATTATGCCCAAGCGATACCCCCAGGATCAGCGTGAGCGTGCCGTGCGGATGGTCCTGGACCACCTCGGTGAGTACGACTCCGTTTTTGCCGCCTGCTCTGCCATCGGCCCGAAGCTGAACATCGGTAGGGAGTCCCTGCGCCGGTGGGTTCTCCAGGCCCAGGTCGACGCGGACCAACGCCCCGGCGTCAGCAGTGCCGATCAGGCCCGGATCAGGGAGCTGGAACGGGAAAACCGTGAGCTGCGGGAGGCAAACGAGATCCTGAAGAAGGCCTCGATTTTCTTCGCGAGGGAGCTCGACCCTCGCCGCCGCAAATAGCCGGATTCATCGACGAACTGCGTGCTGATGGCTACGGGGTCGAGCCGGCCTGCAAGGTCCTGCGTGAGCAGGTCGTGCAGGTCGCCCCGCGGACCTACCGGTCCTGGAAAGCCAAAGCACCCGCCGCCCGGACCGTCACAGACGCCGCCATCGTCAACGCGCTAAAGGACACGGCTGAGACGCTGGAATCCCTGTACGGACGGTGGAAAATGACCGCCTGGCCGCGCCGTGAAGGCCATGACGTCGCCAGATGCACTGTAGACCGGCTCATGCGCCAAGAAGCCATGAACGGCCTGATCCGTGGCCGGAAACCCAAAGCCGGAGCAGCCCCGAAGGACTCCCAAAGGGCCCCGGATCTACTCAACCGTGACTTCACCGCGGCCCGGCCAAACGCCGTGTGGGTCACAGACTTCACCTACGTCAGGACGTGGTCCGGATTCGTCTATGTGGCCTTCGCCATCGATGTCTTCTCCCGAGCGATCGTGGGCTGGCACACCTCCGGCATCAAAGACACGGACATGGTGCTCACCACCCTGAAAATGGCGCTCTGGCACCGGGACCAGGCCGGAACGCCAGTACGCAAGGGCATGGTCCATCACAGCGACGCCGGCTCCCAGGGCGAATTCAAGTGGTCGTCGCAACACCTCGACCGATTTCAGGGCCTTGGTGACCGGTCTGTCGATGGGACGCACCGGCGTGTGCCTGGGACAACAGCATGGCAGAATCGTTCTTCTCAGCCCTGAAAAACGAGCGCGTCTAAATCACAAGCCCGGTCCGACGTCATCCGCTACATCGAGGGGTTTAACAACAGCCGGCGCCGTCACTCCGCGCTCGGCTACCGTCGCCCTAACGAAATCCACTATGGTTATCAACGGCCAACCCTGGCAGCGTAGAAGAATCCACTAATTCCGCTGGCCTAAATCTCCGCGGCAGCTCACAACCGCCGCACTCATCGTCACGTTTTGCCCTCGACGAGGAACGACAGGCTGACGTTGCCGGGACTCAAACCTCAAGTTCCTTCTCGAAGCAGACTGACGACGGTATCGCGGTGTCGTAGGGCGGATAGGCCGGTATTTGTCTGTAGCCGATCTTCCGGTACAGGGCCTCTGCTTCTGGTTGTTTGCCGCCGGTTTGAAGAATGACCCGCCTGGCGCCAGCCGCAGCTGCGATCTGCTCCAGTCCGGCCATGAGTTGAGTCGCCGCTCCGAGGCCACGCGCTGCTGGGTCAACGATGACACGCTTGACTTCCCACTCCCCTTCCAGCAGGCGAAGTGCCCCATGCCCTATCGCCTGCCCGAAGGAGGTAACAACGAGGACATTCGCGACAAAGTCTCCAGCCGGGACGCTTAATGCAGACCTGACGGCAGCCGAAAGGGTGGGCTCTTCCGCCGTGGCGTACCGGGCGAGGAGTTCCTTGTTCAGCAGATCCCGTAATCGGGCAGCCCGCGGATCCTCAAAACGCACTTCTTCGAGATTCAGAGCCAACTTCTCAGCCGACACGACACCCTCCTTCGGCTTAGCCTGATCGCAATTCCTTCTTTGAGCATGAGCTTTCTGGGCGCTCTTCTGTTTAGTGCCCTGTCAAGCTTAGGCCGTAGGCACCGGGAACGGCGTCGGCGGATCCACATCGGCTGTCCCTGGGACAGCGACTACGGCGCCGCCGGGCCCTGGAAGAGGGAGTGCGGCTGGACCGCGGACACCCCGTATTGGAGTCCCCAGCGCGGGGACTCCACTACGGGGTCATTGTTCTGCTCTGGGCCGCCCAGCGGCTCAGGCAGATGCCAGCTTCCGGATGCGGGGATGGTTCTCCAGCGCCCACCGCAGGGTTTTCGGCGGGCGCCCGAGGAGGGTTTCCAGCTGTTCGCTGACGCCAGCGGCGCCGTAGCGTCCGCCGGCGACCAGCCGGGTCAGGGCCTTTAGGTGCTCCGCTATGTGTGGATAGGCGGCCAGGGCACTGTCCACGTACTGCTTGTTCCAGGTTTCTACATCTTCGGGAACGTAAGTGACCTGACGTCCCAGTGCGGCTGCGTAGTCGTCCGCGAACTCGTTCATGTCTTTCAGTTCGGGACCGGTGAGCTCGTAGGAGTTCGAGATGTGTGGTGCCGGGTCGAGGAGGATCTTTGTGCACAGCTCCGCCACGTCGTAACCGGCGATGGGCGCGAACCGCTGGGCGTCGAAGGGCAGGCGCAGTTCGCCATTGCCCAGCGGCTCCAGCGCCAGCCAGGTCAGGATGGGGTTCTCGACGAAGATGGCCGCCCGCACGTTGACGGTCGGGAGGCCGGACCAGTCCAGCACCTGCTCGGCGACCCAGTGGGCCCGTTGCTGCGGTGACCAGTCCGTGACGAGTCCGCCGAGCCACGAACGCCGTTCTTCGACTGGTGCTGTCATTTTCTCGAACGGCATGAACCACTGCTCGTACTCGGAGATGTTGACGAAGACTTCGATGTCGCCCTGGGCCCGCGCCGCGGCGGCCATCAGGGCGACGGCGTCGGTGTAGTACGGCGACAGGCTCATGCTGAAGTAGATGCGCCGGCAGCCTTTCAGTGCGGCGGTGACGTCGGCGATGTTGAGTAGGTCACCGACGAAGACCTCAGCCCCGGCCTGGCGGAGCGAGTGCGCGCGTTCGTCGTCCTGTCGCACGAACGCGCGCACCGGGTGCCCTTGTAAAAGCAGCATGTCGACCATCGTCCTGCTCACACCGCCGATTTCGCCGGCCGCGCCGGTGATCAGGATGGGATTGCGCTCCGTCATTTGTGTCCTTTGTCTCGTTGAGGTTTGTCTGGTTGGGTGGGTCAGATGTTCAGATGTTCAGAGGGCCAAGGATGTGCCTGGCGACTGTCTTGGCCTGCTTGAGGTGCAGGAAGTGCTCCGCCTGGGCGAAGGCGATGAGCTCGATGGCTGCCTCCACAAGGGCCTTCGGCCCTGTTCCAGCCGGATGGTGCCGGCCAGCCGGGGTGGCATTTTAAAAGGTCGCTGGGAAGCGTATTTGTTAGCTGGGCAGGTGGTTCAGCTTGCGGATCTGGCTGTCGAAGGCCGACGCAGGGACGTAGCGTCGGAGCATGCTGACCTGGCGGACGCGGGAGCCGGCGGCATAGCGGAGTCTTGGCTTGGAATCCTGCGCGGCAGCAACCACTGCGTCGGCAACTACTGATGCTGGGTAGCCTTCCTTCACGGCACCGGCCATGTACTCGGTAAAGATTTTCCGCTGTTTGGCATAGGCATCCAAGGGTTTGTCAGCCTGCAGGTTGTGAGCATCAAAGTCGGTGTTGGTCCAGGCCGGCTCGACCAGGACGGCGCGGACACCATGCTCGCGGAGTTCGTGGTCAAGGGATTCCGTGTACCCCTCGATCGCGTGCTTTGACGCGGAGTATGTGGCCGTGTACGGCTGCGGGATGAAGCCGACGATCGAGGAGACATTCACGATCCGCCCCGCTTTCCGGGCTCGCATGTGCGGCAGAACGGCCTTGGTCATCCGCATTACGCCGAACACATTGATGTCGAAAACGCGACGGTCCTGGTCAAGCGAGCTTTCTTCAGCTGCACCCGAAGACCCGATACCCGCGTTGTTGACCAAGACATCGATCTTTCCGAAACGGTTGATGACCTCGTGGACTGCAGCTGCTACGGAGTCGTCACTGGTGACGTCGAGGTCAATGAATGTCACTCCGGGGACGGGCGTGATGCCTGCCGAGGCGCGGCTGGTCCCGACAACCTCGTATCCGGCGCCTGCAAGGGCGGTAGCCACGGCCTTCCCGATCCCTGAGGATGCGCCCGTAACGAGGGCTAGCTGGCGTGCTGTTGTCATTGCTGGCTCCTGCTGCTGGATAAAAGAAGGGACGGTGGAATTCTGGGGCGAGTGCTTGCTGAATGCGCCCCGAACTTCGGTATCACCAGTGTAGCAACTATTTGGTGAATCGCAACAGCGATGTTCTATTTATGCGACTAGTTGTGTCTTTGCAGTTGCGGCTAGGATGGGAAAGACGAAGATAGGAGTGAACTGTGACGAGAACCTTGAGGGCCGACGCAGAGCGGAGCGTACGGGCAATTCTGGAGGCAGCGGAACAAGTGCTGAGCCTCGATCCGGGTGCTTCCATGGAACAGATCGGCGACGCCGCCGGAGTCGCCAGGACGACGGTTCATCGCCGATTCGCCAACCGCCAGGCCCTTATCGACGCTTTGGCGGTTTCTGCAAGCCAGCAGTTGGCTGAAGCCGTTGAAGACGGCAGGCCAGATACAGCCCCGCCACTGGTGGCGCTGTATCGGGTAACCGCCAACGTCTTGAAGACAAAGAACGCCTGGAAATTTACACTCGGGAACCGCCGGACGGAAACCAGCGCCGCTGCGTCAATCTGGGAGAGAATCAACACGCGCTGCATGGAACTGCTTGCCAGGGCACAGCGGGAGGGTCTACTGGACGCGGCCGAAGACCTGGAGTGGACCCGTCAGGTCTACTACGCCCTCATGAGCGAGGCCTTGCAGCGGGCCACCGCAGGGCCAGCCGACACCGATGCCCTGGCTGAGCTGGTGGTTCACACCCTGCTCTACGGCGCCGGGCGACGGACGCAATGAGGAGCGGGTCCTCCTTCCATACCTACTGTCCGCAGCGGAGGTGCCGCAATGCATAAAAATTCACGACTTCTCCTAAGGAAAATGGTCATCATTTGGCGGAAGACAGACTTGGAAGCCACCCTCACGACACCCGATCCGACTTCTGCAGCGACCACTATCAGATAAGAGCTCTGTGATAACCACCAGAACCATTGAGACAACGAACTTCGAGAGCCAGCGACTCGCAATAGGAACCAATACTGACTTCGACCGGTTCGTCGAAACGTTCGAAGCGGAAGTTCCGGCGATGCAGCAGTCCATCTTCATCGAGGCGTCGGACTGGGACGATGTCACACGTCACACGGCGCAGATCGCGACGCACGGGTTCCTCCTCTTTTGGAAAATGGCCCCGAGTGACGGGATGATTCTTGCAGGAGACACGTTACGGTCCAGGCTCTACCTAATGGGTAATCCGGTCATCGCCGAGTCGATGTACCGGCACCACCCCGCCGTCATGCTGTATGCCCCGTTGCGCGTGGAGATCTACGAAGAGGCCGATACTGGACTGGCCGTCCTCGCGATAGACCTACCAAGTCTTCCCTTCGGAAGCTTCGGCATTGAGGAAATTTCGAAGGTCGGGCACGAACTCGACACGAAAGTTGAGAACCTACTCGCAGCGCTGGGGCTACCACCGGGGATGCTCTCAGCTAAAACAGCCTGAAGAGCTCAGAACGATAACGGATGTTATCTCGTGGTGTGACATTGTCCGAATGTCAGGACATCTCCCCAAAGTCGCAATCTACAGCATTCTCCTCACGGCGGCCCAAGGAACAGGATCGCCTCTCGTGTCTCAATATTTGTTGGCAAGAATCTCAGTAGACAGGGCAATCTACGATCGCCGGAGCCCAACACGTCCTGATCAAACCGCGCCGCCCCTGGCAGAACGCTTCAACCGCACCCTCCAGGAAGGCTGGGCCTACCGGCAGCCCTTCACCTCCAACCAGGCACGCACCGACGCCCTGCAACCATGGCTGGACTTCTACAACAATCACCGGCCCACGGCAGCCTCGGAGGCAAACCACCCGTCAGCACGTGCAACTAACCTACTGACTGAGTACAACTAGGCTGCCGTTTTGGCGGGCAGGGTGAGGGCGCGTCGCATTTCGGGCGGGGTCAGGTCGGCGCCGAAGATTTCCGACCCGGGCTGGAGCGGTGCGCTGGCGGCGAGGGAGCCGGCGATGACCGATTCGAAGCCGAGGTCGTCGATAAAGCGGGCGACCGCATTGACCGCTTCCGGGTCGTCTCCGGCGATTGCGAGGGCGACCCGGCCGGGGCTGTCTGCGGGGCGGGCGAGCTCCTCGATCTCGTGGTAGCCGATGTGGTTGAGCGTCTTGACCAGCCGGGCCGACGCGGGCAGGCCGTTAGCCACGATCAGGCTGGATGGGCGTTCGTCCTCGAACTCGGGGAGCGTGCCGTCCACGGGTGGCCAGTAGTTCATGACATCGATCACGACCCGGCCCGCGAGGGCATCCGGCGGAAGGGTACGCCAGGAGCGCAGCGGGACAGCGAGTACGACGATGTCCGCGCCCTCGGCAACCTGCTCGCTGTCGACCGCGACGGCCCCGCTGAGGTTGCCGGTGACCAGGGCTGTGCGCTCCGCGGAACCGGAAGTCGCGATGCGAACCCCGTAACCGGCAGCCAGTGCACGGCGGGCGATCGCGGTACCGGACTTGCCTGCGCCGATGATACCGATGGTGTGGCGCGGCGGTGAGGTTCCGGTCATCGGGCGGCCTCCAGGTCCGGCTTGCCGGCATGGGTCGGATCGGCAATGGACTGCTTGGTGGTGGGCTGCTCGCGGCGTGCCACTTCGGCCCGCACGATGGGCGCGACTTCGGTGCCGAGTAGTTCGATGGCGCGCAGGATGTCGCGGTGGGGGACGGATCCGACTCCCAGCTGCAACATGGTGCGCTGGTGCCCGAGTATGGCTGCAGTCATTCTTGGCATTGACCTGCCTCAATTCTTCAGCTCATCCAAGTGGTCCGAGTGATGCCCGATGCCGGACCTCTCGTTGCAACAGGGACCTGTCTTGAGTGGGGTGTGGCGGCTGACTCCCCGCGGCACAGTTCCATTTATGTTCGGGAGTGGTTACGCAGCTTCCCCATATGTTCCCAGCTCCGTTCGGCGGCCGCGATGCTTTGGTTCGAGCGTGCCCGGTCCAGCGAGGCGAGTTCCACAGTGACGCCGTGGACGACTGCGAGGGCGTGCTTCACCCCGCCGGCCGTTCGGTCCTGAACACTGTGGGCAGCCCTGTTCAAACCCATCATGGTTACCCTCCCGGCCTGTGGATCTTTTGACCAGCCTGCGCCGCGGCTTCCGGCCGGGAAACGCTGCGAAGGTCTCAAACGAACGTTTGTGAGCGATCAGTTCTCCGCCATGACCCGCGACGGGCCAAGGAAATCCGCGGTCACGTGGGCATGGTGTTCCAGCAGTTCAATCTCTTCCCGCACTTGACCGCGCTCGGCAACGTCACCCTGGCTCTGGTCAAGGCGCGCAAGATGCCGGCCACTGCGGCCAAAGCCAAAGCCATGCAAGCGCTGGAACACGTGGGACTGACGGAAAGAGCGGGCAACTACCCCTCCCAGCTCTCCGGTGGCCAGCAGCAGCGCGTCGCAATCGCACGCGCCCTCGCAGTGGAGCCCAGCATCATGTTCTTTGACGAAGCCACCTCTGCCCTCGATCCCGAGCTGGTCGGTGAAGTCACCAGCGTGATGCGGACACTCGCCAGCGAAGGAATGACCATGGTCGTGGTGACCCACGAAATGAGCTTCGCGCGGCAGACGGCGGACCGTGTGGTCTTCATGGACCAGGGCGTCATCGCCGAACAAGGCACTCCGGAAGAGGTCTTCGGTAATCCTCGCAACGACCGCACCAAGCAGTTCCTGCACCGGGTCCTTGAGGTCTGAGCAGCCGTGGAGCAAGCCGTCGCCGGGTGCGGACCCGTTGTACAAGTCCGCACCCGGCAGCGGCCGGAACCCGGCCCCTGCCGGAATGCAGGTCTTTGCGGGGGAAGTATTTTCGCCCGTCATGGTGCTCCAAGAAGCCGCTCTTGAACACAACCTGGGCGCCGTGGCCGAATACTGTTCTGATCACCGCATTGATATCGCGTTTCATGGCAAGACGTCCCTGTCGCCGGCGCTGACCGCCGCACCTGGACAAGGTGGCCGCCGAGGCACGGTGCGGATGGCCTCCAGGGTGGGTGCCACCATGCCGGAGTACTGCACGGCGGTGGGGAATGCCATGATGGCGTACTGTCCCGATGAAGTGGTGGCCACGGTACTGGCCGGGGAGCTCAGGCCGTTCACGGACAGGACCATCACGGATCCGGAGCTGCTCCGGGCTGAATTCACTGCCATCCGGCGCCACGGCTGCTCCGTTGGCGACCGTGAAAACGAGCCGGAAGTGCGCTGCGTGGCGGCTCCGATATTTGGCAGCGACGATCACGTGGTGGCTGCCCTGAGCGTTTCCTCACTGTCTTCAGGGATGACCGCCAAGCGGGTCAGCGAAGTGGGGGCTGTGGACACAGAAGCCAGCCTGCGGATCTCCGCGGAGCTCGTCTCGCGGGGGGCCAGCGCCGGGCTTGCGGAGCTCGGACTGGGCCGGGCATGAACCCCGCTGCCGAGTACTTCCGCGCCAAGCTGCACTTCGAGATCGACGTGATGGACGTTGCGGACAGCCTGCCGGGCGGCGGCATGGTGCTGGTGGACACCCGGCGCAGGGTCTCCTGGGAGCACGGCCACATCCAGGGAGCCCTCCACTTGCCCACGGCGCACATCCCGGAGCAGGCCCAGGGCCTGATTCCGGCCGGCACCAACGTGGTGGTCTACTCGTGGGGTCCGGGCTGCAACGGCAGCACCTTCGCCGCCTTGGCTTTCGCTGAGCTCGGGTACCCGGTGCGGGAGATGACCGGCGGCATTGAGTATTGGGCCAGAAACGGCTTGCCGGTTGAAACGGCAGATGGCGTCAGCGCCGGGACGGCAGACAGGCTGGTGACTGCCCATCTGCCGGCCGCCCCGGAACTGACGCCGCCGGCGTCCTAATTCCTTGCGGTGGAGACCTACGCGGTGATCGCCAGCGCGTCGATTTCCACGAGCATCACTTCGTGCGGCAGGTCCACGAACACCGTGGTGCGGCTGGGAAGGGCGCCGCTGGGGACGTTTTCGCGGATGAACTCGCCGTAGACGTCGTTCATGGCGGCGAAGTCATCGCGGGTGGTCAGGTAGACGCGGAACATCAGCACGTCTTCCACCGAGGAGCCGCCGGCTTCCAGGATGGCCTTGACGTTTTCCAGCGTGCGGCGGGTCTGGACGCGGACGTCGCCTTCGCCGATGTACTGGTTGGTGGCGGGGTCCATGGGGCCCTGCCCGGAGACTTGGAAGAAGCCGCCCTTCTGGATGCCCTGCGAGAAAACGTGCGCCGGGGCGGGGGCGTTCTCGGTCAGTACTACTGTCTTTTCACTCATGGGGTGGTCCTTTCGTGGTTGATCCAGCCGAGGTCATGCGAGATGGCATCGGTGCTGGCTTTGAGTCCGGGGAGCAGGCCCAGCAGGCCTTCGTAGCTGAGCATGACCACCGGCACCGAGCAGGAGGCGGCAGCTACCACTGCGCCGCTGGCATCCCTGATGGGTGCCGCGACGCAGTGCACAAAGGCCTCATGTTCGGCGTTGTCCTGGGCCCAACCCTGTGCCTTGACCTGCTCCAGTTCGGCGAGCAGGGCCTCGGGTGAGGTCAGGGTGTTGTCCGTGACCTTGATGTAGTCAAGGCCGGCGGCGATCCGTTCCTGCCGGCTGCGCGGCATGTCGGCGAGGAGCACCTTGGCGACGGCGGCCGAGTGCAGGGCCGCGGTGAGCCCGATCCGGGAGTACATCCTGACCGGGTGGTGGGATTCGAACTTGTCGATGTACACCACTTCGTTGCCTTCGAAGGCAGCCAGGTGGATGGTGTGCCCGGTGAGGGCGTTGAGTTCGGCCAGGTGCGGGCGGGCCACGGCGCGGATGTCCCGCTGTTCCAGGGCCAGCGACGAAAGTTCGAACAGCTTGGAGCCGAGCCGGAACCGTTGCTGCTCGTCACGGACCACGAACCTCTTCTCCTCGAGGGCATGCAGCAGGCGCATCACGGTGGTCTTGTGGACCGAGGCCTTGGACGCGAGTTCGTCCAGGGTTGCGGGCTGCCCGGCCAGTGCATCCAACAGGTCCAGGGCCCGCAGCAGGCTTTGGCTCATGATGCCGCCGGCCCGCGTGTCCCGGCCTCCAGGCCGGTCGGGAGGCCGGGGGCGCTGAACTGTCCGCGTGAAACATGCGTTCCGGCCCACTGGGCATCGCTGCTGTCCAGGATGGCGGACATCAGCCCGGCTTCGGGCAGCGGGCCGCGGTCACCCTGGACGGTGAGGGTGCAGGCGGCGCTGACGTGGCCCCTGCGGAGACTTGCTTTGTGATTGAGTCCGAACAGCATGCCACTTAGGTATCCGGCGGCGAAGGAGTCGCCGGCTCCCACAGGTTCCAGCACGTCCACGGACAGTGCGGGAACTTCCTCGCGGGTGCCGTCCCGGCCCAGGGCTATGGCGCTGATGGCCTCGTTCTTGATGACCAGCACCTCCGGGGCCGGAAGCAGGCGGCGGAGCTCTGCTTCGTCGGTGGTGCCGAAGGCATGCCCGGCCTCGTCCTTGCCCACCAGGACGACGTCGGCCCGGTTGGCCAGGTCCCGCAGAACGGAGCTCTCCTGTCCCGCCCACAACGGGGCGCGCCAGTTGACGTCGAAGCTGATGATCCGTCCCTGCCGGGGTGCGTCAAGGATGGATTCGATGAGGGCCAGGCAGCCTGCCGACAGCGCCGCGGTAATGCCGCTGAGGTGGATGAGGCTTGCCTTCTCCAGCAGCCCGGCGACGGCCGGGTTCTCCAGTGTTGCCGGCCCCATGGCCGAGGCGGCGGAGCCCTGGCGGTAGTAGAGGACTGAACTGCCGGCGTCGGGATCCGGCTCCTGGGCCGGGATCTTGACATACACGCCGGTGGGAAGCCGGGGGTCCGCTTCGACTCCGGTGACGCCCACGCCGTGGCTGCGCAGCTCGTTCAGAATGCGGGTGCCGAAGCCGTCATGGCCTACCCGGCCCACCCAGTGGGAATCCAGCCCCATGGCCGCGAACCCCATGGCGACGTTTGATTCGGCGCCCCCGACGCCGACGTGCAGCTGGGTGGCTTCGTGCAGGGGCACGTCCTGGGGCGGGGTGAGCACGGCCATTGTCTCGCCAATACATACGGCTGAAAGCATGTAAGTCCTGCACTCCCTCTTGCGCTTTGCAGCGGCACTCAGCAAGCCGTGGAGCGGAACTGTCCGACGGCGGAAGGGGCGGCCGAGGCGTGCGTTCAGCCTTGACTCCCGTCCCTGCACCATGTTAGACATATCATCAACAGGTTTGCAACACGCGTTGCAAAATACGCAACGCAGGACTTATTGTGCGCTCCTGAAGGGAACGAACTCGTGACTACACCCACCACCGGCGCTGGCGCTGGCGCTGAAGCCATCGCGGCACACACCGTGGCACAGCTGGACAACGTCCTGCTAGATTGGCGGCACAAGGCTGTCCCCGCCACGGCAGCCGGACTCACGGCACGCGACTTCGCAGCAGCGCGCCACGGACTGGGCGACCTCCAGACACCCCTGCTCACACTGGATGCAGGGGCGCTGCGCAACAACATGGACCGCCTTGCCGCCTGGTGCGACGAGCACGGGGTGCTGCTGGCCCCCCACGGCAAAACCACCATGGCCCCGCAGCTGTGGGCCGAACAGCTCAAGCGCGGAGCCTGGGGAATCACCGTGGCCAACTATGCGCAGCTTCGAGTGGCGCGCGAATTCGGCGTGCAACGGCTGCAGCTGGCCAACAGCCTCACCGATCCCCATGCCATCGAGTGGGTGGCCGCCGTGTCCAGTCCGGACCGGCCGATCCTGTCGTGGGTGGATTCCACGGCCACGATCGACGGAATCGGGCGCGCCCTGGAAGCTGCCGGCAGCAGTACCGTGCTGGATGTGCTCGTGGAACTCGGCGGTACCGGTGGCCGTACCGGCGCCCGCGGCGTGGACACCGCCCTGGACGTCGCCCGGGCCGTTGCGGCATCGCCGTTCCTGCGCCTGGTGGGTGTCAGCGGCTATGAAGGCTCGCTGGCACACACGGCGGATCCGGACAGCCTCGCCGCCGTGCGCGGCTACCTCGGGCAGATGAAGCAGCTCCACGAGAACCTGCTGGCCGGCGGCCTCTACGCCCCCGGTGCCTCCATCATTCTGACCGCCGGCGGCAGCGCCTACTTCGACGACGTCGTCGACGTGCTCTCTCCGTGCATTTCCGCCGGCGCGGCGGACGGCGGGCGCGCCGTCGAGCTGATGATCCGCAGCGGCGCGTACATCATCCACGACGACGGCTTCTACCGCGGGATCTCGCCGTTTTCCCGCGACGGCGGCGAGCCCTTTGCCGCAGGCATGCACGGATGGGCCCGCGTCGTGTCCCAGCCCGAGCCGGGCCTGGCCATCCTCGACGCCGGCAAGCGCGACCTGCCGGTGGACGAGGGCTTGCCGCAGCCCCAGCTGATCGGCCCGGCCCTGGGCGGCCCCATGCAGCCGCTGGCCGGAGCCAGCATCACCGCGGTCAATGACCAGCACTCCTTCATGACGTTCGACGCCGGCACCACCACCGTCCGCCCGGGGGACGTGGTGCGCCTGGGCCTCTCGCACCCGTGCACGGCCTTCGACAAGTGGACGCTCATCCCGGTGCTGGCCGACACGGAACGTGACCAGACCGTCGTCGACCTCATCCACACCTTCTTCTAGGCGGACCGGATGAAAACCCTCATCAGCAACGCCGTCCTGGTGGACGGCACCGGGGATCCCCGGCGGCCGGCGGACGTTCTCCTCGACGGCACCGTGATCGCTGAGCTCGCTCCTGCCGGTTCCCTCACGCCGGAAGGCACCCGCGCGGACCGGACGATCGACGCCACCGGTCTGGTGCTCAGCCCCGGCTTCATCGACATGCACGCGCACTCGGACCTGCAGCTCCTCATCACGCCGGACCACTACGCCAAGCTCAGCCAGGGCGTGACCACGGAACTCCTGGGCCAGGACGGCCTGTCCTACGCGCCGGTGGATGACGCCACCCTGGCCGGGGTCCGGCAGAAGATTGCCGGCTGGAACGACAATCCCGAAGACTTCGACTTTTCCTGGCGGACCGTGGGCGAGTACCTGGACCGCCTCGATACCGCCGACGGGGGCGGCCGGATCGCCACCAACGCCGCCTACCTCGTGCCGCAGGGCACTGTCCGGGCCATGGTGATGGGCTTCGCCGAAGGTGTTGCCACGCCGGAGCAGCTGGAACAGATGCAGACCGTGGTCCGGACCTCCATGGAGGAGGGCGCGGTGGGCATGTCCTCCGGCCTGACCTACACGCCGGGAATGTACGCCAGCACGGAGGAACTGGCGGAGCTCTGCCGGACGGTCGGCGAGCTGGGCGGCTTCTACGCGCCGCACCACCGCTCCTACGGCAAGGGAGCCCTGGACGCCTACGCGGAGATGATCGGCCTGAGCCGGGACACCGGCTGCGCCCTGCACCTGTCCCATGCCACCATGAACTTCGCGGAAAACAAGGGCCGGGCAGGCGAGCTGCTGGACCTGATCGATGAAGCGCTGGACGACGGCGTGGACATCACCCTGGACACCTACCCGTACCTGCCCGGCGCCACTACCCTCTCCGCCATCCTGCCGAGCTGGGCGTCCTCCGGCGGCACTGATGCGACGCTCGACCGGCTGGCCGATCCGGCCACCGTGGACCGGATCCGGGAGAGCGTGGAAATCTACGGATCGGACGGCTGCCACGGAGTGGTGGCCGAATGGGACACCCTGGAAATCAGCGGCGTGCAGAACCCGGCGCTCACCGGCCACGTGGGCAGGACCATTGCCGGCATCGCCGCGGAAACCGGAGCCGCGCCGTTTGATGTCTTCGTGGAGATCCTGCGCGAAGACCGCCTGGGCACCGGCATCCTGCAGCACGTCGGCCACGAGGAAAACGTGCAGACCATCATGAAGCATCGCAGCCACACCGGCGGCAGCGATGGCATCCTGGTGGGCGCCAAGCCGCACCCGCGGTCCTGGGGAACATTCACCCGCTATCTGGGCCACTACTGCCGGGACCTGGGCCTGCTCACCCTCGAGGAAACCGTCCACCATCTCACCGGCCGCCCCGCAGCCCGGCTCAAGCTGCACCGGCGCGGACTGGTCCGCGAGGGCTACGCGGCAGACCTGGTGCTCTTCGATCCGGACACCCTCCGGGATGAAGCCACGTTCGACAACCCCCGCCAGGCGTCCGCCGGCATCCACTATGTGTTCGTCAACGGCACGGCAGCGATCGCCGGCGGGCAGCCCACCGGTGCCCGTGCCGGCCGTGCCCTGCGCCGGCAGCGCGACGGACGCACCCAGGAAGGAAGCACCGAAACCCATGACTCCTGAAGATTTCATTCTGCAGCTCGAAGTCGACCGCACCCTGGCGGTGGTCCGGGCCCCGGCCATCCCTGACGCCGCGGAGCTCTGCCAGGCACTGGCCAACGGCGGCATCCGCACCGTGGAGCTGACCTTCACCACCCCGGACGTGCTCCGGCACGTCCAGCGGGCGGCGGAGACCGCCGCACAGCACGGCGCCGCGGTCGGCGTCGGCACGGTGCTGACCGGCGACCAGGCCCGGGCGGCCATCGACGCTGGCGCGCAGTTCCTGGTGACCCCGGGCCTGCGCCCGGACGTCGCGGCCGTTGCCGCGGCGGCCGGCATCCCCTTCAGCCTGGGCGCCATGACACCCACCGAAGTGGCGCAGGCCTTGGACCTGGGCTCCTCGGTGGTCAAGATCTTCCCCGCCAGGCAGCTTGGCCCGGCCTACCTCAAGGATCTCCAGGGGCCCTACCCCGGAATCCGGCTTCTTCCCTCCGGCGGCATCGACGCAGCCAACGCCAGGAGCTATCTCGACGCCGGAGCCACGGCCGTCTGCTGCGGAACCAGCGTTGTACCCCCCGCAGCGGTGGCAGCCGGCGATTGGGCCGATATTTCGGCCAGGGCCGCCGCCTTCACCAGCGTCCTCGACTAAACCCTCTCCCGAAAGAACCCCCATGAACGAGTTTCTGAACTGGCTGCGGCACGACACCGCCGGCCTGCTCCTCCTGGCAGGGGTGGGCATCGCCCTCCTGCTGTTCCTGATCATCAAGGTCAAGGTCGAACCCTTCATTGCCCTGGTGGGCACCGGCGTGATCGTTGCACTCGCTGGCGGCGTCTCCGTGGAGGCTCTGGTGGGCTCGGCCACCAAGAGCAGCGACGCCCTGATTGAGAAGGGCTTCGCCGGCATCCTGGGCCACATCACCGTGATCATCGGCCTCGGAACGGTGCTGGGCGCCATCCTGGAACGGTCCGGCGGCGCGGAGGTACTGCTGGGGCGCCTGGTGAAGATCTTCGGCGAAAAGGGCACCCCGCTGGCCATGGGCATCACCGGCTTTGTGCTGGGCATCCCGGTGTTCTTCGACATCGGCATCTTTGTCCTGGCGCCGCTGGTGTACGTGGCAGCGATCCGCGGCGGAAAGTCACTGGTGCTCTATGCACTTCCGCTGCTGGCCGGCTTGTCCGTGACGCACGCGTTCCTTCCGCCGCACCCAGGACCCGTTGCTGCTGCCGGCCTGTTCCATGTGGACCTCGGCTGGATCATTCTCATGGGCCTGGTCTGCGGCATTCCGGCGTGGTTCGCCTCCGGCATCCTTTGGGGCACCTGGATCGGCAAGCGCGTCATGGTCACGGTTCCCGAGGATCGGATCGTCGCCGAATCCGAGGAGGCCAAAGGGCACGAACCGTCCATCGGCCTGGTGCTGCTGGCAATCGGCCTACCGATGATCCTCATTCTGGGCGGCACTTTCGGCAACATCTTCTCGCCCGAAGGCCCCATCCGCTCCACCCTGCAGTTCTTCGGCAACCCGGCCATTGCATTGACTGTAGCCGTCCTGTTGGCCATGTGGCTGCTGGGCACCCGACGCGGCATGACTTCCGCAGAGTTGAGCGAAATCACCTCCTCATCTCTTCGGCCCGTCGGGATGATCCTGCTGGTAGTGGGTGCCGGTGCGTTCTTCGGGGCCGTGCTCTCGGCCACCGGCGTGGGCACCGCAGTGGCGGGCTCTCTGTCCCAGGCCGGACTGCCGATCATCGTCTCCGCGTTCGTGATCAGCGCCGGCATGCGCATCGCCCAGGGCTCGGCCACGGTGGCCATCGTCACCACCGGCGGAATCCTGGCCCCGAGCCTGACCACCGGCGCCTTCTCCCAGCCCCAGCTGGCCCTCATTGTTGTGGCCATCTCCTCGGGTTCCATCATTGCCAGCCACGTGAACGACGGCGGCTTCTGGATCATTTCCAAGTACTTCAACATGTCCGTCAAGGACACCCTGAAGACCTGGACCGTCCTGGAAACCGTACTGTCCGTGGTCGGCTTCGGCATGGCAGCGCTGCTCTACCAGTTCGTCTAGCAGTTCATCGAACTTTGTTGGCCATCGGCAGACCGAAGCGGTATCTGCCGCAGATCGGCTGGCACCCGATTTGTCCGGCGAAGGCCAGCATGGCGTGGCGGGCCAGATCGACTATGTCCAGTCTGTGGTGAAGTACTGCGCAGGTGGAGAAAGGACAGCGCTCGTTGAGTTTCTTGTTCCCGCGCCGGCTGGTGTGTTCACCGTCCGGCAGCACGATCCCGGCCGCCCTGGTGCCCGCAACGCCACGGATCCTGTCGCGTTCACCGGCAACGACCTCAGAGCTCCACCAACGGACACGGTGCCAGCTTAAATGAGACAGGGGACACGATCCCGCAGGCTGCCATGTCTAATGAGATTTTTGCCAACAAGACTGAGACAGGACAGAAAAAACCGCGCCAATTGGCCCCTGCATCAACGAGCGGCTGGCAGGCCTGCGCGATGCGCTCATCCGTGTCTCGCATGCGCCGACGGCTTACGCCAGCGGCGGCGTCCGTGGGGGAGCTGTTCGGCGAGAACCTGTCGCCTCAAACGCGGCGGCCAGTGTCAGCAGTGAGGTGTCGTCGTAGGCCCGCCCCGCGATGGTGAGCCCGACGGGCATGCGGATATCGGACAGGGTTCCCATCGGCACGGTGACGGTCGGGATGCCCAGGTGACGCGGCACCAGGTTGCCGTTGGCGACCCACACACCGTTGCGCCAGCCGAGATCTGCCGAAGCCTCGTTTACGTCCATGTCCGACGGCCCGACGTCGGCGGAAGCGGGGAACAGCACAGCATCCAGTCCTAGTTTGTCCATCCACTCCTCCAGGTCCACGCGGCGGGTCTCCTCCAGGCCTCGTAGCCCGCCTTCAAGATGCGGGATCTCGGTGAGCGATGAAACGCCGTGCTCGCGGACGTGCGCTGGGAACTCGGCGATGTCGTCGTCGAATCCGGTATAGCGGTCCGGGAGTGCTCCTTCCGCGTGGGGGAAGATCGTGCCGCCGTCAACGGCAGCCAAGCTGTTCAGTGCCGGGTCGCCGTTGGCTGCGAGGAAGTCGTCCCAGGCCCAGGCCGAGAGATCCATGATTTCCCGCTGCAGGTATTCCGGGCTCACCAGGCCGCGCGTGGCGATGGTTGGTGCGCCGGGGCGGTCTCCTTCATAGTTGGAAACCACAGGAAAATCGACCAGTACAACCTCGGCGCCGGCCGCCTCAAGAGCGCGCCGTGCCGCAGCCCACAGTTCCATCACCGAGTCGCGCGTTTGGATGCGCTGGCCGGTGGATCCGCCGATACCGGGCTTCTCGCTGCTGCCGGCGTCGGGATCCGCGTTGACGTACATGCGGGGCACTCCCAAGCGCTTGCCCTTCAAAGCCGCCCGGGCGGCGTCGGCATCTTCTGGCGCCAGCGCAGGGTAGGAGGCCGGGCGGAGCGAGGAAGCGGCCGGGATCTCAACCCACGGCTGCACCCGCCAAAAATCGCCTCGCGTTTCGGCGTCGTCCGCCACTATCACATCCAGCACTTCCAGCAGGTCCGCCATGGAACGCGTGTGCGGCACCACCACGTCCATGGTCGGCACCAGCGGCCAGTTGCCGCGCACCGAGATGACCCCGCGCGACGGCGTGTACGCGCACAGCGCGTTGTTCGACGCCGGTGCCCGCCCGCTGGACCACGTCTCCTCCCCGAGGCCGAATGCCGCGAAGCTTGCCGCCGTCGCGCTACCCGAGCCGTTGGAGGAGCCGGAGCCGAAGGCCGCGGTGAGAAAATCGGCGTTGTAGGGGCTCTCGGCGCGGCCGTAGACCCCGCGCTGCATGCCGCCGTTGGCCATGGGTGGCATATTCGTGAGGCCGATCAGCACCGCGCCTGACGCCCGCAGGCGTTCAATGGTGAACGCGTCGCGGTGTGCCGCGAGGTGCTCGAAGGCAGGAGAACCGGCGGCGGCAGTGAGGCCCTTCGCCAGATAGCTGTCCTTGGCCGTGTACGGGATGCCGTCCAGCGGGCCGAGCGTCGTGCCCCTGGCCCGCCGCTCGTCAGATGCCCGGGCGTCCGCCAAAGCATCGTGGTTCATGACGACGAGCGCGTTCAGCTTAATGCCGTTGCGGTCGTAGGCTTCGATGCGGTCAAGGTAGGCCTGCGTGAGTTCCTCACTGCTGACCTGTCCGGATTCCAAGGCGGCTCGCAGCTGGGCGATGGACGCCTCGACGACGTCGAATCCCGTCATCACGCCACCGTCGGCTCGAGCTTGGGCTGCTGCTGGGTGATGCAGTGGATGCCCCCACCACGGGCCAGAATCGGGCGGGCGTCCACGGTGACCACTCGGCGGCCAGGGTAGGCCTCCCCGAGGATTTCCGCGGCCATCGCGTCCGCCCGCGCTTCGCCGTAGCCGCAGGCGATCACACCGCCGTTGACCACAAGATGGTTGACGTGGCTCCAATCCACGTAGCCCTCCTCGTCGCGCAGTGTCTCCGGAGCCGGCATCTGGACAATCTCAAAGGGCCTGCCTGCGGCGTCCGTCTGGGTTTCGAAGAACGCTTGCAGTGTGCGGCTGACCTCGTAATCGGGATGCTCGGGATTCGTCTGGGTATGCAGCAGGACCTGGCCGGGGGAGGACAGGGTGGCCACCATGTCGATGTGGCCGCGGGTGCCCAGATCCTCGTAGTCGCGGGTCAGGCCGCGCGGCACCCAGACGGTCTTGCTGGCACCGATGGTGCGTGCCAGCTCCGCCTCGACGCGGGCTTTGTCCGAGTACGGGTTCCGGCCCGGGTCCAGCTGCACGGTTTCGGTCACGAGCACGGTGCCCTCGCCGTCGACGTGGATGGCACCGCCCTCGTTGACCAGCAGCGAGCTCACGAGCTCCGCACCGGACTTTTCGGCCACGAAGCGGGCTATCTCGGCGCTCTTCTCCCATTCGGACCATTTGGGTGCACCCCAGCCGTTGAAGACCCAGTCCACCGCGCCGAGCACGCCGGGACGTTCGTCGTCGACGACGAAGCTCGGTCCGACGTCGCGCATCCAGAACTCGTCAAGGGGGGCCTCAAGCTGCTCGATGCCGCTGCCGAGCAGGCGGCGGGCGCGCTGCCGCTCGCTCGGGTCCACCACCATGGTGACCGGCTCGAACTCGGCAACCGCGAGTGCGACGGCAGTCCAGGCCCTGTACGCTTCCTCGGCTGAACCGGCGTCCTCGCCAAGGGTCAGGCCGGTGCGGGGGAACGCCATCCAGGTGCGCTCGTGGGGTGCGGTTTCGGCTGGCATTCTCCAAGCCATGGAGGACTCCTCTGTTGTTCGTGGGGTGGATGTGCAGACATCCTCGCCGGGGCGCACTGCCGCTGTGATTGCGGCTCCCAAGCGCGCGTCCCAGCGTTGTTGATCGCCCGATCAATAATTGCTGAGAACTTACTTTAGACTGTTCTGTGATGTCAAGTTCCCCCCAGAAACGCGCTGTCCGGAAGGCGCCGGCAGAGCGCGCCGCCGAAATCGCCGAAGCCGCCCGGGAACTCGCCCTTGAGCGGGGGCTTCCGGCGATCACGCTACGCCGTGTGGCGGCGCGGGCCGGCGTGGCCTCAGGTCTGGTGGCGCACTACCAGCCCAATATGGACGCGCTGGTGGCGGCCACCTTCACCGCGATCGTCGCGGCCGAGACAGATGAGGTGGCGGGTATGCTGGACCGCCTTCCGTCCCCGCTGGATCGGCTTGCGTTTCTCCTGGACACCCTGCTGGACGGCAGCCGCCTCGACGTAACGGCGATCTGGGTGGATGCGTGGACTCTGGGGCGCCGGAACGAGGCCCTCGCCGTGTGCGTCCGTGAGCGAATGGATGCATGGCAGGGGGTGCTGCAGGGCGTCGTCGAGGCTGGCATTGCGGCGGGGGAGTTCGAGACTTCAGACACCGCGTCCGTCGCCTGGCAGATCCTGGGGATGATCGACGGGTTGAACGCCCAGTCGCTGGTGCGCTGGGACGGCGTCAACGACCGCGGCACGCACCTGGCCCGCGCTGTCGAAGGCATGGTGGGCGCCGCGCGCGGTTCGCTGCGGCAGCAGCGTTCTCCCGAGGGCTGACGCCCTTCCGCCTTAGCCTCCTTGGCCGTCTCATTGGGCGAACTGCACGCCAGTGCCGTCGAAGCGGCGGTGCACCGCAGAATGTCGGAGAATCACGTTCGGCAGTCGCGCTGTTCCGTGTAGCCGAAGGGGACGAGCTCGCTCAGCCCGACGCGGCAGAGCCTGTCGTCGAGGCGGGTCACCAGGATGCCGTGGGTGGCAAGCCGGACCGCGACTTCCGTCATTTGTTCCACGGCGGCATTGAGGCCGCGGTCCATCGACTCGCGGTCCTGGGCCACGACATCAATGCTCAGCGTGGTTTCGGCATCGGCTATGAGGTTCACGGCGCCGCCTCGCAGACCGGTTTGGCAGAATAGCCGTCCGCTTTTTGATAGAGCGCCCGCCCTTCCACGCCATGGCCTTCGAGCCAGAGGGCACCGGCAGCCTGGGCGACGTCGTCCACGTAGCCGGTCCGGATGAGGTGCCCGTTCTTCCACACCTGCACCGGCCGGCCGATCAGGTTGTTCCACTCGTGCTCTGTGCCGCCGTTCATGATGTCGCCTTTCTTGGAGCGATACGTAGGTTTTCAGTGCTAGGACAAGCACGATGATGCCTGTCTCCGGGGCGTGGGCGCGCCTTGCAGCCAACGCATTGTCGCCGTTGATGGGGCTCTGGCTCTGACGGAAAGACCGCGACGCCGCTTGCGGGTGCCGTCATGAGAGCAGCGTCACAGTAAATGAATAGCATTCATTATTGGCTGAGAACCATAGGATTGTCAACCGGAGTGTGTGCAGAAACGCCGCAGATCAGGTACGGCTGGAGGACGAGGCATAACGGCAAGGGCACTTTTGACGCCGCGCATGTCCGCAGAGCCGCGTCCAGAGCAGGGCCTATGCGGGGGCACAGGGGACGAATTCCCAACGTTTGAACATTTTCGAGGTCTTCATGAACGGGACGGGTTCTCGAACCATATGAGGGGTCGCTGGTGTATTCGAGCTTCTCAGGGGTTTCCCGACCCCGGGTCAGCATGCCCGACCGACACCCAAGAACGGAGATGACCGCGCTTTCCCCTATTCCCGCAGGTTACTGCCGCAGTGCCCCGAGTCCAGAGATCAGCGCCTCGAGCCCGAGCGTGAACGCCACATTGGCCGGATTCGCGTGGCCCTGCGTGGCCAGGCTGCGCACCGCGCCGGTGAAGCTTGGGGTCGCCTCGGCCATGGAGCCGGAGTCAAAGATGTCCGCGGGCGCGGTCACGTCGTAGGCCGAGCCGAAGATAAACGACTCCAGTGCCACGATGGAGGAGACGATCCGCCCTGCCGGGAAGCCTGCGTCGCGGAAGCCTGCGCTCACGGTCTCGTACATCGCGAGTGTTTGCGGGGCATCGGTTACGGGCAGTACGGCGATGACCGGAATCAGCGGGGTGTGCCGCGAAAACACGTCGCGGTAGCTCCACGCCCATTTCCGCACAGCTTCCTCCCAGGGCCCGGAGCTGAAGGCTGAGACATCAACTAGTGCGGTGAGGTGGTCCTCCACGAGGAGTAGCACGTCGCGTTTGGATTCCACATGGTTATAAAGGGCCGACGGCGCCACGTTCAGTGAGCGGGCCAGCGCGGCCATCGTGAGGCCGTCATAGCCCTTCCTTTCAATGAGCTGCAATGCGGCGGCGGTGAGGCCCGCCTTGTCAAGGACCGCCGCCACTGGCCGGCCCGCGCGGCGTTTCCCCCCGGCCTCGGCTTTCGGCGCCCGCTGGGCAACGTCACGCTGGGCAACGTCACGCTGGGCGGCATCCGCCGGGGCAGCGCCTCCCGGAGTGTTACCGAGGGTGGTGCTTCCGGAGGCGGCGGGTACTGCCGGCATAGCTGGCCTTTCTGCGGGCGGTCTCCACCAGTATTCCATCAGCATCTTCCGGTACTCCGGCAAAACAGCCGGGACCTTCCCCGCAATATATGAATAACCTTGCTTCCCCCTTGCGTAGGTGGTGGTGCAGACCCCATACTAAATGAATTCCGTTCATTTTGTGATCCACGACTCACCTGGCAATCACGCTTGAACTGACAAAACTGGATCCGCCGAAAACGTGCCCAGGTCCGGGAATCGGGTCCATCTGCTGGATCCCGGACGCGGCCGCGGCGGAGGCATCCGCTGCACCACCCAGCAGGAACCGCTGCTGGATTCACCGCCTGCCTAGAAAGGCCCGATCATGAGTCGAATGACCAGCCAAGATCAGCCGTGGGACGCTCCCGTCGCGGACCAGTCCACGCCGGACCGGCGTGGACTGGCGGGGCGCCACCATCAGCCCGAGCCGCACGACCCGGCCGACACCAAACACGGCATCACGGGGAAGGGACTCAAGGGTGGCCAACTGGGTCTGCTCGCCGTCGTCGTGCTGGGCATCTCCTCGGTGGCGCCCGCCTACAGCCTGACCAGCTCGCTGGGCCCAACCGTCAACGCTGTCGGCCTGCAACTGCCGGCCATCTTCATCATCGCGTTCATCCCCATGATCCTGGTGGCCTTCGCCTACCGCGAACTGAACGCCGATTCACCGGACAGCGGCACCACCTTCACCTGGACCACCAAGGCCTTCGGCCCGTTCGTCGGCTGGATGGGCGGCTGGGGACTGCTGGCGGCGAACATCATTGTGCTCTCCAACCTGGCCGGCGTCGCGGTGGACTTCTTCTACCTCTTCCTGGCTCAGGTGTTCAACGATCCCGCGCTGGCTGACCTGACCGGCAACAAGGCGCTGAACATCGCCACGTGTCTGGCCTTCGTGGCGCTGGCGGTCTGGGTCAGCTACCGCGGCCTGCACGCGACCAAGCTGGTGCAGTACTCCATGGTGGGCTTCCAGGTGCTGGTGCTGGGCCTGTTCATTGTCATGGCCCTCACGCACGCGGTCTCCGGCGACACCCCCACGGCCATCAGCTTCAGCTGGGACTGGTTCAATCCGGCCAAGATCTCCGGGTTCGACCAGTTTGCCGCCGGCATGTCCCTGGCGGTCTTCGTGTACTGGGGCTGGGACGTGTGCCTGACGGTCAACGAGGAGACCAAGGGCGGCAAGGGCACCGCCGGCAAGGCCGGCACGACGACGGCCGTCGCCGTCCTCGGCCTGTACATCGCCGTGATCGTGGCCACCATGATGGTGGCCGGCACCGGCGCCGACGGCATCGGACTGAACAACCCGGACAACCAGTCGAACGCCTTCGCCGCCCTCGCCTCTCCGGTGATGGGCCCGCTGGCCATCCTGATGTCCCTGGCCGTGCTGTCCGGCACCGCATCGTCCCTGCAGTCCACCATGGCATCCCCCGCGCGCAGCCTGCTGGCCATGGGCCACTACGGGGCCCTGCCGCCGCGCTTTGCGACGGTCAGCAAGCGCTTCGGCTCGCCGGGCTATGCCACGATCATGGCCGGCGCCATCTCCGGCGGGTTCTACGCGATCATGAAGGTGGTCAGCGAGAACGTCCTCAATGACACCATCCTGGCGCTGGGGCTCATGATCTGCTTCTACTACGCCCTCACGGCGTTCGCCTGCACGTGGTACTTCCGGCACAGCCTGTTCTCCAGCGTCCGCAACTTCTTCATGCGGCTGCTGTTCCCGGTGCTGGGCGGCCTGGTCCTCACCGTGGTGTTCTTCCAGACGGCGGTGGACAGCTGGGCCCCCGAGTTCGGCAGCGGCTCTGAGCTGTTCGGGATCGGGCTGGTGTTCCTGATCGGGATTGGTCTGCTGGCGTTGGGCCTGGTGGTCATGGCCATCACGTACTTGCGCCGGCCGGGCTTCTTCCGGGGCGAAACGCTGCGCAAGGACACCCCGGCGCTGGTGGTCCCGGAGTAGGCCGGCCCCCACCCGACGGATCCTTGGATGCTGTTCCGCAATTAAGAGGCGTCGAAAGTTCGACATAGTCAAACAGTCTTGAGGCGGCAACAATGGCCTGGCTTTGGCCATGCCGCGGCTGGTCCCCGGCCAGTGTGTCGTAGATTTCCATGGCGTGGGTGAAGTGGTTGAACTGGTCGTACCAGCGCCAGTTGATGACGCTGGAGATGTGGAATGCCGTGCGAACGAGGGAGTGGCCATGCCGGGGGATGAGGTTCCTGAGGTGATGTCCGGAAGGCCATCATCGAGAACTGGTCCAAGACCCGGCATTCACCTCACAGCTGTTGGTGCCGGTGTAAAGAGGCACTCGAATCAGTGTTTTCCCGGAGAGTCTTTGGCTAGGCAGAGGCGATAGCTTCCTTGAGAGCCCCCAGCACCAGAGTCACTGACGCGGCATTTGCGTTGGGGCCCATCATCCCGATCCGCCAGACGCTGGAAGCATAGCTGCCCGCTCCAGAGCCAATCTCGATGCTGAAATGCTCCAGAAGATAACGCCGTACGGCCGCTGAGTCGACACCGTCTGGGACCTTGACGGTGGTAAGGCTGGGCAGCCGGTGGCCCTCGGCCGCGAACAGCTCAAGACCCATCTCCTGGAGCCCCGCCTGCAACGCAGCCCCTGCCGCGCGGTGGCGCGCCTGGACCGCATCCAGTCCCTCGGCCAGGATCCTGCGCAAGCCCGCCTCGAGGCCGGCGATCATGGTAACCGGCGCCGTGTGATGGTACGTCCGACCGCTGCCGCTGGCGGCCCCGACGTAACCGCCCAACAGGCCGATATCCAAGTACCAGGAGCGGGGATTCTCAATCCTTCGCTCGAAGGCTCTACCCGACACCGTGAAGGGCGATAACCCCGGCGGCACGCCGAGGCATTTCTGAGTGCAGGCGTAGCCGACGTCGATTCCCCAGTCGTCCGCAAGGAGTTCCAGCCCGCCGATGGACGTCACGGCGTCTACTATGAGCAGCGCATCTCCCTTGTTCTGCCCGAGCGATGCGACGTCGGACAGTACTCCAGTTGAGGTTTCGGCGTGGACGGCCGCAATCACCTTCGGCCGCGGGTGAGCCGTCAGAACGCGTTCGACGTCGATGGGCGTGCCCCAGTCATGGTCTACACGAACCACGGTCGCGCCGCAGCGGCGGGCCACCTCACACATGCGCTCACCGAACAGGCCGTTGACGGCGATCACTGCCACATCGCCGTCAGCCACTGTGTTCACGAAAGCCGCCTCCATGCCGCCGGAACCGGTGGCGCTCAACGGCAGCGTGCAGGCATTCTTAGTCCCCCAGACCGTGCGGAGGCCCTCGCAGGTGTTGTCCAGCCGTTCGATGAAGACCGGATCCAGGTGCCCAATCACCGGATGCGCCAACGCGGCGGTCACTTCCGGGTAGCAGTTGCTCGGTCCCGGACCGAACAGGAACCGGGAGGTCAAAATGTCTGGCACTGGAACTCCTTCGTTGCGGCTGACCTGCCAGCTGCCCGGCTCAACCCACTACCCGAATAGAGGTCGATGAAATTTCCGCGCAGGATCTTGATGATGTCATTCTCGTCCCACCCCGCGCCATCAGCTCACGCGTGATGTTGGGAAAACCGTCGTAGCCGATGCGAATCGGCCCAGGCGCGCAGGCTGTACTCTCTGCAGCCGGAGCGGCGGAAGTGGGCCGGTTGAGCAGTTGAGCCGGGACACGGTACAAGGATCCGGAGAATTTGAAGCACCATCAGCCGTATTTGGCAGATTTCATAACGCCGACAACCGGCGTTCTGTCGCGTTGCTTAACCAAATCTTGGGGTACGCCGTCTTGCATGTCCGGTCTCAACATAGTTGTCAGTTTTCTCATTGAATCGGTCAGCCTACGTGTCCTGTCTCATCTAAAGTGACGCAATCTCAACTTAGTTGAAGCATTAGGGCACTTCGTCTCAAGATAGGTACTACAGTCTCGACAAGCGGTTGCAA
>NZ_JBEPNP010000024.1:0-52926 GCF_040546335.1 Arthrobacter sp. UYEF20
GGCGTCGTCCTTGTACTTCTGGCTATACCTCTTACGGTCGGTCATTGTGAAGAAGGGCTCCTAACAAGCTGTCTCACAAAACCATACGGCCGCAGTCGCTCGGGGTCGCGGGCAACGTAATGACAGCGGCCCCCACGACCATCACCGAAACAAAACGGGGGAAGCTTTGGACCAACGTCCGACACATCACACTGGAAAGCCAACGGCACTGTCCGTCGTCCACCTTGTCCTCAGCCTCTGCGCCTTGGCGGCAACAAGCGCCGCGGCCATCCTGTGGAATCCGATCGACACAGACTTCATCACCCGCGCCGACAACGCGGGGTGGGACGTGACCATGCTCCTGCCTCACCAAATGGAACTCTCGCTCCTCGTCAACGCGTCAGTTCTCATAACCTTTGTCCTCGTCGTGACCGCGTCCTATGGAGTGCTGGCATCACGCCGGCGGGCCAAAGAATCACACGGAGCAAACGCATGAGCTACGAGCGGCACCTGACCTTCAACCTCAGAATGCGTGGGTTGTCCGAACCCGAGATCGCCGAAGTACTCGACGAGGTGCGGGCGCATGAGGCCGCCGCAGGGCATCCCGGTGACACCGAATTCGGCACGGCCGAGGACTACGCGAAGCAGTTCCCCAAGAAGAAGAGGCGGACACGGGGAGCCACCATCGTAATCATCGGGGGAGTATTGACGATCGCCTACCTTCTCTTCGCGATCCTCCTCGCAATCCTCTTCAGAGTAGACATTCGAGAGTACGTCGGCCCGGTCACGCTCTGGCCGGGGCTCGTGGTGATCCTGGCTGGTACCTTGGCTGGATTCCTTACCGATTACTTCCAGCCAGCCCGGCGCTCACGAGCCCGCTAGGACTCCCCCAAACGGGACGTTGACAACGCGCCAATCAGAGCTGCGATTTAACCGCCACTTACCGCCAACAGTCACACATTCTGAGACTTCGGAGGGGTGTGTCGAACCGCAGGATCATCGACATTCCTGCCACCACCCGAACACCGGCACGATCGTCTCAGTAATGGATCCCTCAGCGATCACGTCCTTCGAGACCGGGACCGGTCGCGAGGGACTCGCCTCCCGGAGGGCTGGCCGCCTCGGCAGGGAACCCGGGCAGACCGTCGATGCTCCGCGCGTTCTTCCCGGCGCGGTACTCGACCATGCCGTCCGCGCCTTTCTTCTCGGCCTGCAAGCGGAGAAGGTCACGCTCGCCGGTCATTTCCATGACCGGGACACCCCAGCCACACGAGTCGCTGATGCGGGTGACGTCTACCGTGATGACCGCTCGGGTGCTCGGGTGCTCGGGGTGAAGTGCCACTACCTCTTCGAATGTTGCCTCACCCGGAAGGAACACCGAGCCTCGACCGTGTAGGCGAACGATGCGGGGACGGCTACCGAACGAATTGAACATGAGGCACACGCGGCCATTTTCTCGGATGTGTGCGATGGTCTCGACGCCGCTGCCGGTGTAGTCGACCCAGCCGACCCGGTGGGCGCCCAAGACAGAAAACGAGTCGTGGCCACGGGGAGACATGTTTACATGCCCGTCTGCTCCAAGGGGCGCGGTTGCGACGAACCACATGGGCTGTTCCTCGATCCACGACTTGAGGTTCCTGTCGATGGAATCGAAGATTTTGGCCACGGTCAAAGCATAGTACGTCGGATCGGGTCCACTCGGTTCCGTCCCGATTGGGATCCTATCGGGCGGACATACGTGAACGTCTTGCGCATCGGTAGGCTAGGTCCATGGCGTTGGGGGACGCGGCGCAGCCGCAGGCAGTTCAGTCACACAGGGTGGTCCTGGACGCTTACGCGTTCATCAAGGGCTGGTTGATCGCCACTTCGCTCTGGGTAGGCCTATTGCTGCTCTTGGTTGCGGCAAGCTACGGCGTGCCCGCCGCGCGATACGGCACCGACGCCGGCCACGTGTGGGGCCTTCTGGGCATGGTGGTTTTTTATGGCTTCGGAGTTTCTCTGGTGTTCGCGGCGCCACTGGCCTGGGTCTTGGCCTACCTTCTGCGTCCAGTCCGGAATCAAAGGATCCACATCGGGGCCTTTTTCGCGGTGCCCACCCTAGCGTTCTGGCTGCTGGGGAGCGTCCTCGGTCTCGGCTGGCAGCCCTTGCTGCTGATCCCGTGGGCCACCGTTGGCGCAGCGGCAGCGATCGGCCGTTGGGCGGTCCGCAAAGACGTCCTTTCCTCGACTTCCGCAGCTGCCCCCACCTGACCGCCCGGTGAAGGATCCCTAACCGGGCGCTCGATCGTTCATGTCAGTGGGGTACTACAACTATCTGGACGTCGTCCTCGTAGAGTATCTTTCCCGGAGCATCCGAGTAAATGACGTGCCAACCGACGTTATATCGGAGCAGAAGATCCGTGTAAAACGCCACTCCGTCCAACAAGTGCGTGGCCTCGCACTTGAACCAAGACTGCGCGGTTGGGTTGACCGCGCGGTCATAGATTGTTTCGTCCACCGTTGAGGGATCGGCGTACGCCGAGTCGTAGTCATTATTTGCACGACGCCATGATGCCCAGTCTGAGGCGCTAAGTCTGCCGGTGCTTGCGAGGCCATTGGCGAGAGCGAATATCCCCGGGTAGCTTCCTCGGGCGTTGGGCAAGCTGGACTGATAGCGCACATACTTCGGGTTCATGCTCACAGCCAACCAGATTCGGCGTCCGGAATTTTTCAAGTCGGTTGGTACCAGGGGGAGTTAGGCTGCTAGTTTTTCGGTGTTTTCCTTGGGTTGGTTGATCCATGCGGGCCCGGGCAGGGACAGTATTTTGGGGTCGGTGGTTTTGGTGAAGCGGTTGGGATGTTTCGCTCGTGCCGCGGCGAGGGTTTCGGAGCGTTGCTTGGCGACGCCGGCGGCGAGCCTGTAGTGGACGTTGGCGGGCGTGTGGAAGCCGATCCCGGAATTCTGGTGATGATGGTTGTACCAGTCCACAAACTCACTGATAAAGGCCCTGGCATCGCCGAGGGAAGCGAAGCGTTCGGGAAACATGGGCCCGTATTTCATGGTCTTGAAGAGGCTTTCTGAGTACGGATTATCGTTGCTCACGCGGGGCCGGGAATGTGACCGGGTGACCTCCAAATCTGCCAGCAACGCGGCCACAGTCTTGGACGTCATCGAGGTCCCCCGATCCGCGTGCACCACCTGCGGGATGCCGTGGATGCCGAAGATTTCCTTCATCATCTCCACCGCCAGAACCGCGGATTCGCTGGCGTGCACGTGCGCGCCGACAATGAAGCGGGAGTGGATGTCGACCATCATGTAGCAGTCGTAGTATTTGCCCTTCACGGGCCCGGCCAGCTTCGTAATGTCCCACGTCAGCACCTGGCCCGGGGCAGTGGCCACAAGCTCGGGAACGGCCCGGGGAGGGTGCTTGGCCAGGCGGCGGCGTTCCTTGACCTGCTTGTTCTGCTCCAACACCCGGTAAAACGTTGACAACGAGCCCAGATAGATGCCCGCATCCAGGAGCTTCGCATAGACCTGCATCGGTGCCAGGTCCACGAACTCCGGGGCGTTCAACGCCGCCAACACCGCAGCCCGCTCGGCAGGGCTGAGCTTGTTCGGTGGCGTCACCGCCGCCGTCTCCCGGGGCGGGGCCGGCTTGCGGTACACCGTGGTGCGTGAGATCCCGGCCAGGGAGGCCGCCTGCCGGGTGGGGACCTGTTGTTGGCGCAGGCCGTGGTAGGCGGCCATCAGCTCTTCTTGGACTTCGGCTCGTCCGGTGATTCCTGAGTGGCGTTCTCTAAGAACGCCGAGAGTTTTTCCATGATTCCCAGGGCTGCCTCGGATCTTTTCAACCGGCTCTCACTCACCTCCAGCTGGCGGCGCAAACGCGCGATCTCGGCCTGGTCCTGGGAGAGTTTCCCGATTGTTTCCCCGGGCTTCTTGCCCGCCAAGACGCCCGCGTCACGGAGCCGGCGCCATTCAGTCATCTGCGAGGAATACAGGCCCTCACGGCGCAGGAACGCGCCGCCTTCATTGGACTCGATGGCGGCCTCGTACGAGGCCAAAAATTCAAGCTTCTGCGCGGGGGTGAACGACCGACGAAGGCTCGGTCCACCGGCACGCGGTCCGGGACTGTTCATAGGACCATCTTGGCCTACGGCACTCAAAACTGGGCTAGACATAATGATTAGATTCCTGGTTCTCGCCCCACGCGATCAAGCGGACTTGCTATGACCCAGTGGCACCGTTCCAGCCTGACACGTAGGGGTCCGGTAGCCCATCCCTTATCGAGACAGTAGGCGGTCCAGGGCAAGGGCTGCCCGGCCTCATAGCCTGCAAGTCAGAGCGGCCGCACGCTCCTGACGTGACCACTCCAAGCTGCTGCGGATAGGCACTCTCCCGGAAGCAGCGATCCAACCGACCACGGCCTACCCTGCATCATTTGACCGGTAGAAGCACCGGAGGAGTGGCAGCCTCCGCCGCCAGCTCCCCCGGTCGCCGCCATGACAAGGTGCGCCTCCATCACCCTCAGCCACGAACCCCTTTGTCCCGGCTCGGTACAGTAGGTAAACTAGGACAGCCATAATCCTCAGGACCAGGACCAGGACCAGGACCAGGTCTCACCTGCACGTCAGAGATCACCTAGGCCCCTGCCGCGGATCCGAAGCCGGCTACCTCCACCTCCGACCCTGCCGCTGAAGAGGCGGCCCTGACCCATGCTGCATCCCCCGAACAAGGACCGGCCACCCGGTGTTTACGGGGATGAAGGCTGGATGGCCCTTCCCGGCGCCTAGGCCGATCGGGGTTAGGAGTACGGGAAGGCTGCGGGGCCGACGTGCCGTCGGCCCCGGTTGGATCCGAGACGCGATCGGCGCGGCCGTAGCCGCCGAGTTTTTCCACCGCGAAGTCAAGAAGAGCCGAGGCACGCGGCGTGAGGTTCATGTCCTCAGGCCAGATCCCGACCACGTGCGAGACCGTGACGGGTGGGTCGAGGGGCCGCCTGACTACCTGCCGGCCCTCGGTGCTCATCGGGAGCCTGTTGGGTCGTGACATGAGCAGGCCATAGCCCACGCCGCGGCCCACGAGCGCCTCGACGAGGTCCGTCTGGCTGACACGGGCTTCGATCCTGGGTTCAAGACCGCGCGCGGTGAATGCATCGGTGACGTTGACGGTGCCGGGGGTCGCCTCATATTGGATGTAGGGCTCGCTGGCGAGATCCGCGAGGTCGACGGCGCTGGCCGACGCGAGCGGATGGCTCGAGGCGATGGGTTTTCTCCAGATCGTGTTGGCGGCACTCGGGAAGACACGCAATGAATCAGGATTCACCCTGCTGCAGTGAGCAGAGAGCGGTGCATAGTGGTCTGCATCAGGATTCCCCCGAATACGAGACTGTGCCGAAGCGGCACGGCTCCGGTGACCTGAAAGCTAAGCCGTGGCCGGTCGAGGTGTCCGCACATTCCTGTCTATAGGCAGGTATGTGCGGGCATTAGGCCCAAAACTACTTGTTTTCCCTGCTCATAGATCACTTTGGGGTGAGGAAAGATGTCGCAGTGAGGGATCCTCCAGCGGACAGACTCGGACGTGTCTACAGCTGCATGCTGAGGACTGTCCGGACGGGGATGTTCCCGCCTCGATCATCAGCGACGCGATGCATTCCGATTTTCTCAGCTACCCGCTCAGAAGCTCTGTTATCCGGATGGATGATAGCTATCAGTTCGGTGGCTTCAATATGTTCTCGGGCGTAGTCGCGACAAGCAGTGGCTGCTTCTGTCGCGAACCCCTGGCCCTGTAGGTCGGAGCGCACGTGGTACCCGACCTCAAGCTTCTGCGCGCCGTTCACCGGCTGCCAGGTCAGGCCGCAGTCGCCTATGAACTCTCCGTCATGTGTCTCGACAATCCACAGGCCGTACCCGTGCTCCGCGTAGTTCTCCTGGTTCCAATGAATCCAGCTTGCTGCTTCCTCCTGAGACTTGGGTGCAGGGTAGAAGCGCATCACCTCGGGGTCTCCGAGCAACGCGGTCATGTTGTCGAGGTCGACATCAGTCATCTCACGGAACTGCAATCGATCAGTCGGTTGTGGCGTTAGCATCCAATGACTCTATTTCCAGTGCGTGGCTAGGGCCCGCAAGCCGAACGCTCTGCGGGACAGATCAGTCACCAGGGCGTGCCCCGAAGATCGATGTCACCGTTCGGCCACTCGCTCGCATCACGTTTTGCGGAGCAGATGAGGTTCGGACCGCCCTGAGACACGACGACGGACGTCTGGTCTACACGAGACAAACAACGTTCTGCGGCGTAGACCTCAACCCACCCCGCCGACTCATAGAACGGCACGACTTCCCTTCGACAGCCAAGAAAGCCAAAGTCGACCCCGGTTTCATCACGCATCACCTTTTGAGCGTGTCGCAATGCTCGCCCGCCGAGACCCGTACCGCGTGAGCGCTCACCGACCAAGACACCTCCCGTGCCGGCCACCATGACTTCATCTGTGCCCACTGAGATCAGGCGACGTTGAAAGCCCACATGTGCAGCCAACGCTTGCCCACGGAACGCCAGTACGTGACTGTCTGCGGGTGAATAGCCGTAGGGCGCATCGGGGTTCCATGGGCCAAATTCGTTCCGGTACTCACTATTGAAAAGGTTCTCGAGCGCACCAAGTTCCGTTGTAGTGAGGTCGACGTGCCGTCGCACTCGAACGATTTCATTCATAGTTGGAGCATATGTCTCAGCCACCACTGATCCCGGGCCGATCCATGCCCGTAAGTCGATCGGCTTACGGGCACCAGGGTGACATTTAGCGCCGCGAAAACACCGCCATTTATCGCTGCGAATCACATGCTAGTACGGAACATGTCTCGCTGACCTGTCTTGCAACCCTCGGTTTGCAAGACAGCGGGAGGGCTCGGCTTGTCGGCTGATAGGGAGACAACGTCAAGCTGAACGGTGATTGTTGGCTCTGATCCATCGTCCCCACCCTCGCGCTCATTCCTCGCTGCATGGGGGGGTGGTGGCGCTGGGGTGTGCGTGAGCTTTCGAGAGCTGACGTCGTCTTTTTCTTCAGCCGGCGCTCCCCTCTGCTGGTCCTCCCCAGGGTGCCCCATGGTTTGGAGGCAGGCTTCCCTGACTTTGGCCACGAGCAGTGAATCGGTCATTTCGTTGCTGCAGATCAGGCTGAGGCGGGAGATGGCGTTGGTGTCTTGGATATCCAGATATGCCAGTCCGGGGATGACAAAGGCGCGGAGGGATTCGGGGACCACCGCGATGCCCAGGTGCGCGGCCACGAGCCCGAGGATGGTGGGGAATTGGACGGCCTGCTGGACGATGTCGAACTCGACATCGACGGCATGGAACAGTGCAGCGATGTGGTCGAAAAGCCGCGATATCCGGTCCCTCGGGAAAGCGATGAACTTCTCCCCCTTCAGCTCTTCAAGCCCGACCGACGTGCGGGACGCCAGATGGTGGTCAGTGGCGACGGCCACAACGAGGCGTTCGTTTTGAAGGAGTGTCGCGCTGAGGCCTGGAGCGTTCCGGACTTCCCGGGCTATTCCGGCGTCCAGTGTGCCGGCGGCAATGAGGTCAACCTGTGCATCCGTTGTTTCTTCACGCAGCTCAAGGTCTATGCCGGGCCATTGCGCTCGGAGATACCGGACCACCGGCGGCACGGCCGAGATAGCTGCTGAGGAAACGAAGCCGAGCCGAAGCCGGCCGATTTCCCCGTCACGGGCCTGCCGAAGTGCGGCCGTCATGGCCCCGTACTGACCCAGGACTTTCCGGGCGTGCTTCAGAAGGAGCTCGCCGTCCGCGGTGAGCTGCACGTTACGCGAGTTGCGCACGAACAGCTGGAGTTTGCATTCCTCTTCCAGCTTGCGGATCTGCTGGCTCAGCGGAGGCTGGGCCATGTGCAGCCGTTCGGCGGCGCGGCTAAAGTGCAGCTCTTCCGCCACTGCGACGAAAAGCTCCAGACGTCTCAGGTTCATAAAACCAAGACTAAACGAATATTGATAGGCGTCAAATAGATACTTCAGTGAACAGGCCCGCGGGTCTACCGTTGATCGTGAGGACAGTCACAGATCAACGCAATAAGAGGTTAGAGAATGCCCGTAATGACCAAGACCGCCAGTAGTTTCATCAACGGCGCATGGGTGGAGGGGACCGGCGCGTCCGCGTCCCGTTTCAACCCGGCGGCACCGGATGAAACGGTCACCACTTACCGCCAGGCCGGTTCGCCGGAGCTGGAACAGGCGATTCAGGCTGCTGCTGCAGCGGCACCGGCATGGGACGGTCTGGGCATTTTGGCCCGGGGCCGGATCCTGTCAACTGCTGCGGCGCTGATCCGGGAACGGGCCGAAGACATTGCCCGGGCCATGACAGCCGAACACGGCAAGACACTGGCGGAGTCCAGGATGGAGGTCGAAGCCTCCGCCGATACGTTCGACTACCACGCCGGATCTGCCCGGAATCCTGTCGGCACTGAATACCCTTCAAGCCATCCTGACGAGCGGATCCTCACCGTCCGCAGGCCCCTGGGTATCGTCGGTGTGATCACGCCCTGGAACTTTCCGCTGCAGATCCCCGCCTGGAAGATCGCACCGGCGCTGCTGCACGGCAACACGGTGGTCTGGAAGTCCGCCAGCCACACCCCCGGCGTCTCCGTCCTGCTCATGGAAATCCTTGCCGCCGCGGGTGTTCCGGCCGGCGTAGCAAACCTGCTGCTGGGACCTGGCCCGCTGGGCTCTGAACTGGTTTCACATCCGATGGTAGCCGGCGTGACGTTCACCGGGTCCGTGCCGGTCGGCCATCACATCCGCTCCATCGTCTGCGGCCGCGGAGCCAAGCTGCAGATGGAGCTCGGCGGACACAATGCGACACTCGTCCTTCCCGACGCCGACGTCGAGCTGGCGGCCAGCAGCGCCGTCAACGCTGCCATGGGCTCCACCGGGCAGAAGTGCACCGCCACGCGGCGCATCATCCTTGTCGGAGACGGCCACGAGGACTTCCTCGCGCGGCTGAAGGAAACGGTCTCAGCACTGGTCCTGGGTCCGGGCATGGACCCGGCAGTCCAGATCGGTCCTGTCGTTTCCGGCTCGGCACGGGATGAAATCACCTCCGCAATCAGCCAAGCCGTCGCCGAAGGCGCCGACATTCTGGCCCAGGCCACGGTGCCGGCCGGCGGCGGACACTATGTTCCACCGACGGTGCTCACCGGCCCGGCGTCCATGACCATCTGCAGGGAAGAAGTGTTCGGACCCGTCGTCACCGTCCTGCGGGCAGCCACCCTCGATGGGGCCATCGAGCTGGCCAACAGCACAGACTTCGGACTTACCGCGGCAGTGTTCACCAGCGATGAGCGCGCCGCCAGGCGGTGTGTCACCCACCTGGACGCGGGGCTGGTGAAAATCAACGCACCCTCGACCGGCTCCGAGCTGCACGCACCCTTCGGCGGCATGAAGGACTCAACGTTCGCCGGGCCGCGGGAACAGAACAGCGCCGTCGCTGCCGCCTTCTTCACCCACGAAAAAACCGCGTACCTGCGCCTGGCCCCGGAAAAGGCATGATCATGACTCTCCAGGACGAACGCACCATGGACACACTCCGGTCCCCCCACGACGTGCTCTCCGGCACCGACATGAACGGCGCCTGGGCGACACGGCACTCGTTTGCACGCTCGATGCTCCGCCGTGCAGCCTCACACCGCTGGACTTTTGCCAAGACGCGTCTGGACCTCGACGAGCAAGGGTGCGGAACGGCGGTCTACACCGTCCACGCCGAAGGCGCGGAACTGAACTTCATCGCCTTTTCCCGGACGTTGGATGAGAGCGAACGCACCGACCGGGTCATCGCCGACGCCTGGGACGTCACGGCCGCCCTCATCGAGGGCGAACTGACCCCTGAGCGCGAAGCGGGCCTGCGCCGCAACGTTCCGGTCCAGGAACGCGGCCGCGTCGATCCGGACACCATCATCCTGACCCGGGCCAACCGCAGCGCCCGCTTCTTCGACTACGTCAGCGACTGCCTCGCCAACGGATCCCAACCCGACGTCGCAAAGATCGGCCCCAGCCCGTACCTGATCCGCAGCACAGCCTTTTACGGCAACGGAAAATTCGGGCTCAAGGAATTCGCCGACATCCCCGCCGGCCACCCGCTCTCCGTTCCCTACCGTTCCCAGATGCTCACGGCGTGGCTACTGCGCGAACTCAGCATGGATATGGTCGAACACGTCGCAGGGGCCAAGGCCGCAGCCGCCGGCACCCTCGCGGTACCTCTCGACAGGAACTGGGGTACCTACCTCGGGCTGGGCAACGCCACCGGCCTGGGAATGGTCCCGTTCGTCATCAACCACCCCGGCTATCTCGATGCCTGGTGCCGGCTCCGCGAGGTTCCCCTCGCCGCAGGGCTCAGCACCAGCTACGCGCCGGACCACCCGGATCTTTGCCGCATCGCGGAACTGCTCGTCAAAGCAGACCGGCATCTGGAAGAAAAAAACGAGCTCAGCACAGCCCCGTTCCTGCCAACAGATCGGATCCGGCCCCAGCTGCAGCAGCTCCTGGGCGAACTTCAGTCCTTCATGGCCTCGGGGGAGGAACCGGGCCCTGTGCTGGCTCGACTACATGAAAACGCCGCCGGACTCAGCCCGGAAGTCCGCGGCATCTTTGCTTCCATCGTCATCGAACTCCGTACCGACTTCGACGATGAAGCTGAGGCCCTGCTCACCCTCACCGGCTACGCACCGTTCGATCCTGCCATGCGCTGCCATGAACTGCAGGACATTGTGGGGCAGAACTACGGCTGGGCGCGAAGCTACGACTTCACGAACCCGGAGCGCACGAGCTACTACTGGTACTCATCTGCAGCCAACGAGGAACCCCGCCGGGCGCTGCGAACCGGTCTGGCCCCCGGCGCCACTGAGCACTGCACCGACATTGCACGCCGGATCAACGCACTCGCCGCCGATCTGGAGCGGTTCCCTGCCCACCGCACGCTCGCTGACTTCCTCCTGGCACACCCCGTCCACCGGTTTGCTGCAGTCCGCATCCAGCAGACCCGTCCCTACCTCTACGGCGAACTCCGGGACAACCTGCTCGACGCGAACTTCCTGCCCCTGAGCACCCAGCGCTTCCAGCTGGCCACGTATGGCATGAATAACTTCAGCCCCCAGTCAACGGACTGGCTTCGAGTCACCCTGTTCAGCGGCGCCCCACGCGCCGCGGACATCAATCAGGGAACCGACGACGACGACTGGCTCTTCCCCCTCGCACCGGAAGGACCAAAACAATGAGCCTCCACGAAAAAACAACCGTCGTGGACGGACTCCAGATCAGTAACTGGAGCCGCCCGGTCCTGGAGGAACTTCGCACCGGCGGGGTGAGCGCCGTCAACGCCACGTGCGCCGTCTGGGAAAACGCCGCAGACACACTCCGCTCCATCGGCCAATGGCTTGAAGTGGCCAACCGCAACCCGGACCTTGTATTTCTCGCCACCTCAGGCGCCGACATCGAGGCCGCCAAAGCACAGAACAGAATCGCCGTTTTCCTCGGATTCCAAAACGCCAGCCCCTTCGAAGACGACTACCGGTACGTGGAAGTCTTCCACCGCCTCGGGGTCCGGATAGCCCAACTGACCTACAACAACCAGAACCTCATCGGCGGCGGGTGCTTCGAAACGACGGACGCCGGACTTACCCGCTACGGCCAGGTGGTAGTGGAAGAGATGAACCGCGTCGGCATGCTCATCGACCTCTCCCACGTCGGGTACCGGACCAGCCGCGACGCGATCGAGGCCTCCGCCGTCCCGGTATCGGTCACCCACTCCAATCCGCTCTGGTTCCACGACACCCCCCGGAACAAGCCCCACGAAGTGATCCAGCCGCTCGTGGACAGGGGCGGCGTTATCGGCTGCTGCCTCTACCCCACCGTCAGCGGCGGCGAACACGTCACCATCGAAAAATTCTGCGGAATGATCACGCGCATGGTCGACCAGTACGGGCCCTCCCACGTCGGCATAGGCAGCGACTGCACCAGGGGTTGGGACCAGGAATTCGTCGGCTGGCTCCGCAACGGCCGCTGGCAGCCCACCGACCCCCGGAACGCACCCGCATGGCCCGTATGGCCCAACTGGTTCACCGGCCCCCTGGACTTCCCCCGACTCACCGACGGGCTTGTCACCGCCGGCCTCAACGACCACACCATCTCAGCGGTGCTGGGCGGAAACTGGACCCGCCTCTTTAGCGAGGTCATGGACACCACGAAGGAACACGCCCATGTCTGACACCATCACCGGGAACCACCGCGCCAACGCAACCAGGCTCCCCGCATCAGTCACCGTCCAGCCCCGGGAAATCACCGAAGCGGCCTTCCGGGCCCTGTGCGCAGCCGGCGCCGACCCGGCAGAAGCACAGGAAGGAGCCCTCGCGGTCCTGCGCGCCGAAGCCGACGCACAGACTGGCCTCAGCCTCTTCCTGCTACTCCTCGAAGGGGACTGGGCACAACCGCACCACCCTGCCAGAGCAGAGTCCAGTTCCTGGGACGGCGGCACCGTCCGCGACCTCTGCCCCCCGGAACAGCCAGGGCTGCGGACAGCGCTTCAGCTGCTGGACCTGGCCTGCGACGGACCGGCCGACGAAATATCCGTGGCCCGCACCACAGCTCCCATCCCCCGCAGCCTGTGGAACGATCTGCTCCTCCGCCGGACCGCTGAGCTTCAACGCCGAATCGTCGTCGCGACATCCCCACCCGCCAACGGCAACCCCGACGTCGACGCCGGCACCAACTTTCTGACCGTCCGGAACGGCACCGCCACCGCCACCGCCACCCTGCCCTCCGAAGCGCTCACGACGCTGGTGTCCCAACCTGCAGACCCGCGCGCAACGATTGTCATCAGCCTTCCAGGCGGCTCCCAGCCCGACCCGCAAGACATCTCCGTTCCCTCGAAACCCCTGAAAGTCCGAGAAGACCAATGGCATCAGATGTATCAGTTGTCCCGGAAGTTCCTGGTGCCGGGCGCATGAACCCCATCGCCCGCACCCAGTTCTCCGACGGCAAACCCCGCCCCTACTCAGCCTCCGCCGCCGCCAACGGCATCATCTTTCTCTGCGGCCAGGTCCCAACCGGCCCCGACGGGACCTGCCCGCCGGACATCACCGGACAGGTAAGGCAGGTCTTCGAAAACCTGGAACAGGCCCTCACCGCCGCACAATCCGACCTGTCCAGCCTGCTCAAACTTACCGTCTACCTCGCGGACCTGGACGAGTTCGAGGACTACAACGCCGCCTACCTCACCCGGCTCAGCGGCCACCCCCTGCCTCCGAGGACCACCGTGCAGGTTGCCCGTTTCCGAGGCGAGAAGCGCATCGAGATCGATGCAGTCGCAGCCGTAACAGCCTAACCGGACAACGGTCACGGATCTGTTGGGTAACCAACGTCGCTTTCCCTCTTCTCAGATCGGAACCATCATGCTCTCCCAAGCACCAGCCCCTTCCTCTCAAATGACCATCGATTCAGCACCGCTGAACTCTTTCCATAAACGCCTGACCCTCTTCAGCTCCGGCGGACCCTTTCTCGACGGCTACATCCTGGCGATCATCGGAATCGCCCTGGTCCAGATCATTCCCAGCTGGCAGATGAATGACTGGTGGAACGGACTCATCGGCGCCTCCGCGCTGATCGGCGTCTTCCTCGGCGGCCTCATCTTCGGAAACATCACGGACAAAATCGGCCGCAAGCTCATGTACACCATCGACCTGGTCGCCATCATTGTCTTCTCGATCATGCAGTTCTTCGTCCAGGAACCCTGGCAGCTATTCCTCCTGCGGCTCCTCATCGGAATCGCCGTCGGCGCCGACTACCCCATCGCCACAGCCCTCGTCGCCGAATTCGTCCCCGCCAACTGGCGGGCCCGGCTCCTGGGGGGCCTGAACGCCATGTGGTTTGTCGGCGCCACAGTGGCGGCCTTCGTGGGCTACTGGCTACTCTCACTCGAGGACGGATGGCGCTGGATGCTCGTGTCCTCCGCCGTACCGGCCGTGATGATCCTCATCGCCCGCGCCACCATCCCCGAATCCCCGCACTGGCTCGTCGGCAAAGGGCGCCACCAGGAAGCCCTGGACATCCTGCGGAAAACCATCGGTGAAGGCGCAACACTGGACGGAATCACCGCCCATGACCCCAACGCAGCCAAACTCAGCACCAAAAAAGCCTTCGGACTGGTCCTCACCGGCGGATACCTGCACCGCGTCGTCTTCATCTCCATCTTCTGGACCTGCACCATCGTGACCCTGTTCTCCATCTACGCCTTCGGACCCCAGATCCTGGCCCTCTTCAACCTCCAGTCCGGCGACGAGGCCAACATAGGCTACGGCCTGATCAACCTGTTCTTCCTCGTCGGCAACGTCGTAGCCCTCCTCGTCGTGGACAAACTCGGCCGCCGCCCGGTACTCATCTGGGGATTCATCCTCTCCGGTGTCGGGCTGGTATTCCTGGCCCTCTTCCCCAACGCGCCCCTGGCCCTGATCGCCCTCGCCTTCGCCTTCTATGCCATCTTCAACGGCGGCCCCTCCATCCTGGAATGGATCTACCCCAACGAACTCTTCCCCACCAAAGTCCGCGCCACAGCGGTAGGCTTGTGCACCGGAACCAGCCGCATCGGCGCCGCAATCGGCACTTTCGCCACCCCGCTGGCGCTCACCCACCTGGGACTCTCAGGAACCATGTGGATCGCCGCTGGCATCGCGCTTGTCGGAGCAGCAGCAAGCTACTTCATGGCCCCCGAAACCAAAGGCCAGAACCTGGAAGAAGCAGCCGCGCTCCACGCCTAAGCCACACCGCCCTGCGGCCCCCAATTCAGACACAGTCGCGGGGGCAGCCTGATCCCCTAGGACAGGCTGCCCCCGCGACGCTTAATCTCCGGAAAGACCCCTCGAGGAACCTATTCTGCTCCGTGAGGAATCATCTAATGCCAACGCCGAATTCACGTTAGATGAGCGTTCCCAGGGCCAGGATCATCGGCCCGCTGGTCCAGGGCGGCATTACCTGCCGAGGAGGTCCAGGGCGGCAGACGCGATCGAGTCGACGTCGATCCCGTGGATCCCGTACGCCTCCTCAAGGCTGGAGGATTGGCCGAATTCGGTCACGCCCAGGTTGCGGATCCGGTCCCCTCGGGCGCCGGCCAGGAAGGCCAGCGTGTGCGGGTGCCCGTCCAGGACAGTGACCAGCGGGGCGGGGTGCGCGGCTGGGAACAAGGTCTCCACAATGGCGCTGCGTGTTGAATCCCCCACGGAGTGCCGCTCCTGCATAGACGCAAAGACCAGCTCAGGGCTGGTCAGGCACACGACGCCGGCCGCGATGCCCAGCCTTTCCAGCTTTGCGGCTGCGGTCAGCACCTCGGGCATCATGGCGCCCACGCCCACCAGGGTCACCTGCTCGGTCCCGGCATGGTGCGGGGTGATCCGGTAGCCGCCCGCCAGAGCCTGCTGCCGGCGTCGTTCCAACAAAAGCGGGTCCTCCGGCAGGGCGGCCAGAGACTGGTCCACCGGCTTGGTGGAAAGCCGGAAGTACGCGCTGCGGCCGCCGGGGCGCCCGATCTGGTTCATGGCGTGCAGCAGGCACCATTCAAGGTCCTGGGCAAAGGCCGGCTCCCAGGCCGTGCAGCCAGGCTGCTCCAGGCCGATCGACGGCGTCGTGATGGACTGGTGCGCGCCGCCCTCCGGGGCGAGCGTGACACCGGACGGGGTGCCGATGAGAATCGACTGGCCGCCGGCGTAAATTCCGTACGACCACGGCTCGAGGGCGCGGCTGACGAAGGGGTCGTAGATGGTGGCGATGGGGATCAGCGGCTGGCCCCACCGGCTCCACGTGGCGCCCAGCTCGCCGGCCAGGCACACCAGGTTCACCTCGGCGATGCCCAGTTCAATGTGCTGGCCCGAAGACCCTTCCGTCCACTTCAGGAGCCGGCCGGCGTCGTCGGCAAACCAGTCGCGGCGCTCCCCCACGCTCCACACGCCCGTCTTGTTGATCCAGCCGCCCAGGTTCGTGGAGGAGGCCACGTCCGGGCTGAGCGTGACAATGCGTTCGGCCGCTTCCGGGGCGCCGCGCTTGATGTCGGAGAGGAACCGGCCGAGCGCCGCCTGGGTGGACAGTTGTGCCTTGTACGCCCACGGCAGCGAGTCCGGCAGCTTCTTGATGGTGTTAGTCGCCGGTTCCCCGCGTTCCAGCCTCTTCGCTGCGGCGGTGCACGCCGCGGCTTCATCGGTGCCGTTGGCAAAGCGCTGCCACGGCGCAGCCAGGCCCATGCCGGAAAGCTCCGCCAGCTCCTCCATCTGCAGGCGTGTCAGTTGGGCGGAATGGTTGTTGGGATGGCCCTCGGTGGCGAGGCCGCGGCCCTTGACCGTATAGGCAAACAGGACGGTGGGCCGGCCCGGGTCGATCTGCTTGTACGTTTCCAGCAGCATGCCGATGTCGTGTCCGCCCAGGTCGCGGATCGCGGCCGAGAGTTCGCGGTCGCCCAGGGTGGCGACCAACTGGTCAAGGCGGGGGTCCGGCGCTTCCCCGAGCAGCCGGCGTCGTACATCCTGGGGAGGTGTGCGCAAAAGGCGCTGGAATTCCTCATTGGGCATGTCCTCAAGGCGCCCGCGCAGCTGTTCCCCGCCGGGCTGCAGGAACAGCGACTGCAGGCGGCGGCCCCACTTGCAAGTGAGGACCTGCCAGTCGGCGGCCGCAAACATGCCCTGGAGCCGCTCAATCTGGACGTCGGGGATCACACGGTCCAGGGACTGGCGGTTCAGGTCAACAATCCACAGCAGCTCGCCGAGCTGGCGCGCGCCGGGGTCGGTGATGGCCTCCCAGATGGCGCCCTCGTCCAGTTCCGCGTCGCCAAGCAGGCTAATGAAGCGGCCGGCCTTGGGCGTTTCCGGGAAAGTGTCGCGCAGGTAGCGGTGCGACATGGCAGCCCACAGGGGCGCGGTGGCGCCAATGCCCACGCTCCCGGTGGAAAAGTCGACGGCGTCCGGGTCCTTCGCGCGGCTCGGGTAGCTTTGCAGGCCGCCCTTGGCGCGCAGGGTGCCCATGTACTGCTCATCCAGCTTCCCCAGGAGGTAGTTGATGGAGTGCAAGACGGGCGAGGCGTGCGGCTTCACCGACACCCGGTCCAGGGCAGTCAGCTCGGAAAACCACAGCGAGGTCATGATGCCCACCATGGACGCACTGGAAGACTGGTGGCCTCCCACCTTCACACCGGACGTGTTTGCCCGGCCGCGGTTGGCGGCATCGATCATGGCCGAGGACAGCCAGAGAACCCGCTGGGCGATGGAATCAAGGACGTCCCCGTCCAAGGTGGCCGCTGCCGAAAGCGGGCGGCCGTTCACCGCGGGTTCTTCGGCCCCGGGTTCGACGTCGGTCAGTGCGGTCATGATCCATCCCTCCAGCAGGTTCTGTTGTGGCCGTTGCCCCGCGGCGCCGTCGGCACGGGGCAGGTTTGCTTTAGCGGAACAGGCCGCTGTAGGCGTTCAAGGCCAGCTGGCCGCCAAGGTGGGCGTACAGGACGGTGCTGGTCTCGGGAATCTCCTTGGTGCGCACCAGCTCGATGAGCCCGGCCATGGACTTGCCCTCGTAGACCGGGTCAATGATCATGCCCTCCAGGGAGCCCGAGAGGCGGATGGCCTCCATGGTGGATTCCACGGGGATGCCGTAGAAGTCGCCGGCCCAGCCTTCCATGACGTTGATCTCGTCGTCGCGCAGCTCGCGGCCCAGGCCGATCAAGTCCGCGGTGTGCCGGGCGATCCTTGCCACCTGGTCGCGGGTCTTCTCGATCGTGGCGGAGGCGTCGATGCCGATCACACGGCGGGGACGCTTCTGCCCGGCAAACCCGGCGATCATGCCGGCGTGCGTGGAGCCGGTGACTGTGCAGACCACAATGGTGTCGAAGAAGACGCCCATTTCCTGTTCCTGCTGCTCCACCTCGTAGGCCCAGTTGGCAAAGCCCAGGCCGCCCAGATGGTGCTCGGAGGCGCCGGCCGGGATGGGGTAGGGCTTGCCGCCTTCGTCCTCCACGTCCTTGATGGCCTGTTCCCAGCTGCTGCGGATGCCAATGTCAAAGCCGGCCTTGTCCATGCGGACGTCAGCGCCCATGATGCGCGAAAGCTGGATGTTGCCCACGCGGTCGCTTAGCGGGTCCGGCCAGTCAACCCAGTTTTCCTGGACCAGGCGGGCCTTCATGCCGATCTTGGCGGCGACGGCAGCCACCTGGCGGGTGTGGTTGGACTGGTGCCCGCCGATGGATACGAGTGTGTCCGCACCCTGGGCAATTGCATCCGGGATGATGTATTCAAGCTTGCGGGTCTTGTTGCCGCCAAAGGCCAGGCCGCTGTTGCAGTCCTCGCGCTTGGCCCAGATCTTGGCGCCCCCAAGGTGCTCGGTAACGCGGGGCAGGTCGTGGATGGGGCTGGGGCCAAAGGTCAGCGGATAACGCTCAAAATCGGTGATTGCCATTTTGCTGGTCCTCAATCTTGGTGGGAGTGCCGCGGATCACACCGCATGCCGTTATGCAATATATTGCATGCCCTCGACGCATGGTGTCAAGCCTTCCGAACAGGACCTCCCGGCGGGATACGATCATTTGCATGCCCACACCTGCCCCCGATGGCATCCACAAGCGCTCCCTGCTGCGCGACGACGTCTACGAATCCATTCGGGACGCAATAGTCGACGGCACCTTTGGGCCCGGGGAGCGCCTGAAGGACCCGGAGCTCGAGGCGTGGCTTGGCGTGAGCCGGACCCCCATCCGCGAGGCCCTGCTGCGGCTGGAGCGGGCGGGACTGATTGTTGCCCAGCCCGGACGGGCCACCATCGTGACACCCGTGGACCCGGCATCGACCATCAGCGCCCAGCAGGTGGTGGCGGCCATGCATGAACTGGCCGCCCGGCTCGCCGTGCCCTCGGTGACGGGCCATCAGCTAGCCGCCATGGCCGAGGCCAACAGCAGGTTTGAGACTGCCCTGGGGGACGACGACGTCGAGCTCGCCCTGGCCGCCGACGACGACTTTCACTCAGTCTTCATCGGCGCGTGCGGCAATGAAATGATCCCGGACGTCCTTGAACAGGCCCTTCCCCTGCTGCGCCGCGTGGAACGTCAGCGGTTCGGCTCGCGTTCCGGGCGGCACTCAGTGACGGTGCATGCGGAGATCATCCGGCTCGCCGGCATGGGCGACTCCGACGGCGCGGCGCTGGCCAGCCGTGAAAACTGGCTCTCACTGGGGACGGAAAAGCCCGACGCAGGCTGATCGCGGGCGCAGGTCACGGCTCCGAGAGCGAGTCGCGAAGGACATCAATATATGCCGCAACGGCCGATAACCCTTTCTAGTACTCGTTGCCGGGGGCGAGGGAAACAAAAATGCCGGGTAAGGGCGGCTGGCCCTTACCCGGCATTTGTGGGTTCTGCGGGTTAACCGCGGCCGTCTTCGGGGCCGTCGGTGTCCATATGTTCCTTGCGGATGTCCTCATCGACGGTGACCTCGTCGGTGACTTTTTCCGTGCCGATGCGGATCCGTTCGACCGGGACGTTCTCCTTGTGGACTATGAGTCGTTCCTCATAGAGGATGACCTCGTGCTCGTCGTCGCTGTCCGGGCCGCTCAACGCCTCGCCGCGGTTTTCTTCCGTGATCGGCTCTCGCTCGATCCGGATTTCGTCGCGCTGCACCGGCACCGTCTTGGTGACGTTTTCCGTGGTGACGTATTTGCGCAGGCGTGCCCGGCCGGTGGCTTGCTGTTCAGCACCCACGTTCGGGCGTTCCTCGGCACGGGTCGTGGTGTCGTCGGTGGTGCGCCCGGAGGTGTCGTACCCGGCGGCGCCGGTGGCTGGCTGTTCAGCCCCCACGTTCGGGCGTTCCTCGGCGCGGGCCGTCGCGTCGTCGGTGGTGCGTCCGGAGGTGTCGTACCCGGCGGTGCTGGTGGTGCCGGGGACTTGCTGTTCAGCCCCTACGTTCGGGCGTTCCTCGGCGCGGGCCGTGGTGTCCTCGGTGGTGCGTCCGGAGGTGTCGTACCCGGCGGTGCCGGCGGCGCTGGTGGTGCCGGGGGCTTGCTGTTCAGCGCCCACGTTCGGGCGTTCCTCGGCGCGGGCCGTGGCGTCGTCGGTGGTGCGTCGGGAGGTATCGTACCCGGCGGCGCTGGGGGCGCCGGTGGCTTGCTGTTCAGCGCCCACGTTCGGGCGTTCCTCGGCGCGGGCCGTGGTGTCCTCGGTGGTGCGTCCGGAGGTGTCGTACCCGGCGGTCCCGGTGGTGCGCCCGGAGGTGCCGGTGGCTTGCTGTTCAGCACCCACGTTCGGGCGTTCCTCGGCGCGGGCCGTCGCGTCGTCGGTGGTGCGCCCGGCGGTGTCGTACCCCGCGGTACCGGTGGCGCTGGGGGTGCCGGTGGCTTGCTGTTCGACACCCACGTTCGGGCGTTCCTCGGCGCGGGCCGTGGCGTCGTCGGTGGTGCGCCCTATTCCGAGCTGGTAGTGCTGGTAGAGCCGGTCTTCCTCTGCAGGCTCCAGGGGCCGATCGGAATCGATCCGGGGGGCGTCCTTGACTTGGTCTTTGCTGTAAGGGACGACGATGTCATTGCCCTCTGTCCGAGCGCCTTCAAGGGGCACGAAGGATTCAGACATTCCGAACAGTCCGGTCCTGACGGTCACCCAGCTGGGCTGTTCGTTCTCGTTGTCCACGAAGGCCTGGCCGATGGATCCGATCTTTTCGCCGTCCTGCGAAAGGATACTTCCGCCTTGGCTGAGCAGACGGTCAATTTGTTCCTTGGTGAGCATTGTGACTCCTTGGATCCTTTGAATGTTGGAATCGTGCGTCCGATCGGGAGCCTGTGATGGACTACCGGACCGGTACCGGGCAGACCGCCTTTAATGCTGACCGGTGTTTTGTGAGTTCGTGGCGGTGCGAACCGCCCAAGGGGAGGTCGGACCCCGGGGGAACCGCATATCGGGGTCATCACGGACTCCACGATCACCGCGCTGGAATTGCCACGACGATCCTTGGCAGAAACGCGATGATCGCGGCCAGCGGCAGACTGAACGGTTTGGGCCGAAGGCGCCGGGGTCGAACCGCAGCACTGACAGGACCAGCACTGGCAGGACTAGGACTTGTGTGTAATGGAAGTTTTTGGAACTGGTGGCACTCGCCATCGGTGAGGATTTGTCGATTGCTTTGTTGATGCCGCCGCGCCTCATCGGACGGCCAGGGCCCACTCGGTGCAGCACCTGGGTCCGAGCGCTGGAGTCCGCCTTCGCGGCCGGCAGCCAAACGGCCAGGACGATCAGGAGCGGGGGGAGGAACGTTGTCATTACCGCCAGCCCGGCTTTGAGCGAGTGGAGAATCTCCAATGGTGTTCGCCGCCCTTCGTGCAGGAGGCTGGGACCGTTTCCGTCGCGCAGGTGAAAGTCTTCCTGTGCACTACGCCGTTTTTTTACCATAAGGCAGCCTATTTGGGAAGCCTCTTGTGAATTAGTCGCATATTGAGCCCGGCGGAAGAAGCGATGACGGCTCCTGGGACAAACACGGCTCGGTGGAGCAAGCTGACATGAACACGGATCAGGCCGGCCTGCACCCGGAAAGGCATGCAGGAGGACGGGCCGATAGCCGGGATTATGTATGTACGAGATCATGTATGTAACGGTCTGGGTAGCTTGTGCTGGCACCTTGCCGTTTCAGCTTCTGAGCCCCACGCCGTAGTTCGCTACTGTGCGGCCGGCTGGGCACCACACCCATGCAGTCTGCTGAGTTCCGGCGCGCATCCAGTCGCTCTCGACGAACGCGCGGTCGTACGGCCAGAAATTCTGCTTACACACGGCCCAGGCTTGGTAAGAGCCCGTTCCGCCGGAACAGTAAGCAGTGGCGTAGGGGAACCAGACGCCGTCATTCGCCCAGCAGCCCGTCGGTGCGGCCGTCGCCGGCGCAGCACTCAAGGGGAGCAGCAATATGCCAAGCACAGTGGCGGTGAGTGCAATTCGTTTTGATCGTTGTTTCATAGCGGACCCCCTTTGCAGGCCGGGCGAGGCTTCGCGTCGTGCCCCGAATAGGCCAATGCTAAGAGCCTGCCCGATCGTGGGCAATAGGCAGGGCAAACTCCTTGTTTCCGACGGCACCATGCCGGTCCCCCAATGCCTGCCACGCCCGGCCGACGGAATATCTGCACGGGGTGAAAGGAGAGGGCTGGCGCAGGCCAGCCATCCCGGGGATTCAGGATGGGCTGAGACCGGAAACCGCCGGTCGGAGAAGGCAGTTCCAAAGAAACCCCCAAAGTCGCCCGGTACCCGTGCACAGACTCGATGCTGCGCGGGGCAGCCTGCAACGGAAGCGAGCCTCCGTTCAGTGCCCGCGGCACTATGATTTTGCATTTGTAAGACGTTGCGCTTCTGCGCCCGGGATGTCTTCATGTGGGGCAGGTGTCCCGGGCGGTTGAACAGTTCAAATGTTCTTGGCCCATTGTTGAAGGGGTCGGAACCTGTCCGGACGTGGCGTAGCTCAGCCCACAGCCCTCCGCCCGTACGACCCGCTTAGCTGGAGCAGGACGGATCAGGTGCCGCGCCAGCGAAGACGTTTGTGGTGCCCGCTGACGGCCGTCGCCGGAATTCCGGCCCGCCCGGATCCTGCTTCGGCACCAGCCTTCGCGGCTGCAGTGCGCTCATGGTCCGGGGCGCAGTCCCAGTTGCCCCGAGAGGTTCGCGGCATCCAGGTGCGCCCTTGCCGCCATTCCCTGGTCATCAATTCGCTCAACATCGGCGATGGACATCGCACGTCTCCTCCTCCAAGGGTGCTGATGTGCATCATCGTAGGCTTCCAGACGCGGGAGTCAATGCCCGGGTAACCTTGTCGGGCCAGGATCCGCGTCCATGTTCAGGGCCGGCGGGGACAGCTCCGGAACGGTCCGGGGCCCCGCCGTCTGGCGCTTTTTGTGGCTGTACCGACCCTTGCGTTGGGGGCCTTGGCCTTGTCGGGATCCCGGCCATGGCGGCCGATCGTACCAGTCGACGCTGGGCCAGATCAATGGAAGTTCCGCTTCCGGAACCAAAACTGTTGATGTCAAGGGCGACCAGGCCCATGCCGTCTTGAAGGTCTCCGGCCTCGCGGCGACCTTCGTGGACGCCGGTCCCCGCACGTCCAGCACATCAACGTTGGAGGACATGCACTTGACGTCATGTTCTTCCCTTCCGGCAGCGGCGGAAAAGCGTGTCCCGGCGAAGTATTGACGCAGGTGTCCCCGGACGTCATTATTTCCCTTGACGGCTGGGGGGCGCTAAGGCAACCAAGGAGCCGCGCCGTGGATAGCTACTCAGCAGCACAGGAATTCAGCAGTGCCGTTCATTTTCCGGAGAATAATTCCCAGGCACGTCCGCGCCCCAGTACCCCGGAGGCGGCCGGCAACCCCGAAGGGCCCCGCCACCGACGATACCGACGCCGCCCCAGTGGCATCCCCGTAGTGGCTGCGGCTCCGGAGCCTGCGGGGTACCGGCCATGATGGGCGCGGTACTCCGGGGGGCCCTGCAGTTCCGGCTTTTGGTGCTGGCCCTGGCGGTCGGAATCCTGGGCTTTGGGCTCACCACCCTGCCCAACATGCCGGTGGATGCGTTCCCGGAATTCGCTCCGCCCCAGGTCGAGATCCAGACTGAGGCGCTGGGGCTGTCCGCCGCTGAAGTCGAACAGCTGATCACCTCCCCGATGGAGGCCGATCTGCTGAACGGCGTCGCCTGGGTGGAGGCCATCCGCTCCAAATCCGTCCCGGGTCTTTCCTCGATCCAAATGGTCTTCAAGCCGGGAACCGATCTTTTCCGGGCCCGCCAGCTTGTCGCGGAGCGCCTGACCCAGGCGCGCGCGCTGCCGAACGTTTCGGCGGCACCGGTGCTCATGCAACCACTGTCATCGACCAGCCGGGTGATGATGATCAGGCTCACCTCGACGGACATGTCGGCCATCGACATGTCCGTCCTGGCACGATGGACCATGAAGCCCGAGCTCCTGGCGGTGCCCGGCGTTGCGAACGTCGCCATTTGGGGCCAGCGAGACCAACAACTACAGGTCCTGGTCGATCCGGCTCAGCTGCAGGCCAAAGGCGTGACGCTGGACCAGATCATCAAGACCACCGGAAATTCGGTCTGGGTCTCCCCGCTGAGCTACCTCGAGGCCTCCACTCCGGGCACCGGCGGCTTCTTCGAGACGGGACACCAACGGATCGGTGTCCAGCACGTCCTGCCGATCACCACTCCCCAGGATCTGGGTCAGGTTCCGATCGAGGGGCCGGCCGGGAACCTGCTCCTGAAGGATGTCGCCACGGTTGAGACTGACCACCAGCCATTGATCGGCGATGCCCTCCTGAGCAAGGATGCCGAGCTTTTGCTGGTCATCGAGAAGTTCCCCGAGACTAACACCATGGACGTGACGAAGGGCGTCGACGAGGCCCTGCGCTCACTCCAGCCCGGCTTGCCGGGGGTCAAGGTAGACACCACCGTCTACCGGCAGGCGTCCTTCATCGAGGAAGAGGTCGGCACGGTCGGCGCAGCGCTGCTCATCACCTTGCTGCTCATCGTGGCAATGTTCGGGGCGTTCTTCCGGTCCTGGCGCACGGCTCTCATCAGCCTGATCACCATCCCGGTATCGCTGACCGCGGCCGCTCTGGTGCTCTACGTGCGCGGGACCGGCATGAACACCATGGTCCTGGCCGGAATGGTCCTTGCCTTCGCGGTCATCGTGGGCGACGTCGCCGAAGACCTCACGGGGGCCGCCCGGGAAGTCCGGACCTCCACCGCAACCGGAGGCAAGGAGACTGCCGACGCCGGGGCCGCGGCCAAGGAGGCGAGGGAAGCACGGGAAGGACTGATCACCGGAGCCCTGCGCTCGGTTCGCACCCCCATTCTCTATTCCCTGCTCATCATGGCGCTGGCCCTCGTGCCCGCGCTCTTCGTCGCAGGCGAAAACGGTGCGCTGTTCGGGCCCCTCGTGCTCTCCTACCTGCTCGCCATGGCCGTCTCGATGATCGTGGGACTGAGCGTTACGACGGCGCTGGCATTTGTTCTCCCCGGCGACTCCGCGCCGCGGCGGGAAATCCGCGCCGTCAAGCGCCTGGAAAGCGGATACGCCCGGCTCGTGTCGCGTTTGACCGGGAAGACCCGCTGGGTCTTCGCCGCCTCGGCAGTGATCGCCCTGGCCGGCCTTGCACTGGTGCCCCAATTGGCCAGCAACCATCCGATCGTGCCGGTACTGGCCGACAAGACCCTCGTGGTGCACTGGAGCGCGGTAGCCGGCACCTCGGACCAGGAAATGAGCCGCATTACTGAATCGGCCGCCAACGAACTCCGAGCCGTGTCCGGTGTAGCCAACGTGGGTGGGCACGTGGGACGCGCAGTCACCTCGGACCAGTTGGGTGACGTCAGTTCGGGCGAACTGTGGATCACAGTGGCCCCGGACGCCTCGTACAGCGACACTGCCGCCGCTATCGAGCAGGTGGTCCACGGGTATCCCGGCCTGTCCAGCAAGGTATCCACCTACCCGCAGCAGCAGATCGACGAAATCCGGGAGGCCGGCGACAGCGGATTCGCGGTCCGGGTCTACGGGCTGGACATGACAACCCTGCGACAGAAAGCCGGGGAGGTGCAGCAGATACTGGAACACACGGCCGGCGTCGTGAATCCCCGGGTCGATGCACCTAATGAACAACCGATCGCGGAGGTCAAGGTGGATCTGGCCTTAGCCCAGAAGGCCGGCGTCGTACCCGGCGACATCCGACGCGCGGCGGCAGCCCTGCTGCAGGGCATCGAAGTCGGCAACCTCTACGAACAACAGAAGGTCTTCTCGGTGATCGTGAAGGGTGCGGCGTCCACCCGGAACAGCCTGGACAGCGTCCGGAATCTGATCATCGACACTCCGAACGGAGGGCACGTGCGCCTCGGCGACGTCGCCCAGGTCACCATGGTCGGGAATGAAGCGGTGATCCTGCACGACGACACGTCCCGCCGTATCGACGTGAAGGCCGAAATCCAGGGCCGCGCGCTGGGCGACGTCCAGCAGGAAATCGAGCAGAAACTTCAGCAGATTCAGTTCCCGCTGGCCTACCACGCGGAAATCCTCACCCAGTATGCGCAGCAGCAAGGCAACTTCCAGTGGCTGTGGGTGCTGGCGGCGATCGCCGCAGCAGGCATCCTGGTTCTGTTGCAGACGGCCCTGGGAAGCTGGCGGCTCGCCGCCCCGGTCTTCCTGGGCCTGACCGTAGCCCTGTCCGGCGGCGTGCTGGCTGCCATGGCCACCGGCGCGGTCAACTCGCTGATTTCCTTTGTCGCATTCGCTGTCATCCTGGGCTTTGCGGCCCGCGGTGCCATCCTGCTGGTCAGCCATATCCGGAGCCTGCAGGCAGAGGACAGCACGGCCTCCGGGTCCGCCCGGGTCATCCGTGGCGCGAGGGAGCGGGTGGGGCCCGTCCTGATCTCGGCTGTGATGACGGCACTGGCGCTGCTGCCGCTCGTGCTGTTCGGCGGCGTGATCGGAACGGAAATCATTCAGCCGCTCGCGGTGATCATCTGGGGTGGACTGCTCACCTCGACCCTCTTCATTCTGTTCGTTGTACCCGCCGTGTTGCTTCGGTTCGGATCGGAAGCAGCGATGAACCATGCGGTCAAGGATGATTCCCTAGCCCGGCCGGAAAGTCAGGATGCATCATGAAGTCGATAGCTTCGCCACGGGGCCGCAAGCTCGCCGCCCTGATCATTGCGGCCTTCCTGGCACTGAGTGCCGCAAGCTGCGGCCAGGCCCCCGCAGCCGCCCCCACCGACGGCGACCCGGCGGTCCTTGCCGAGGTCCCGGGAACAGACCTCCACCGCCTCACCCTGACGGAACACGCCCTCGAGCGTGTCGACCTCAAGACCGAGGTGACATCCCTGGATCCGCAGACCCAGAAGCTGAGCGTCTCCTACGGGGCCATCCTGTACGACAGCACGGGCCAAACCTGGGTCTATACAAATCCCGAGCCCCGGGTCTTCGTCCGCCAGGCCGTCACCGTCGAACGGATCAACGGCGGCGTCGCGCTACTGACGGACGGTCCAGCGGCCGGCACCGTTGTGGTCACCACGGGGGCCGAGGAACTGTACGGCGCCGAATTCGATACGGCGCGCTGACATGCGCTGGCTCATAGGCATCAGCCTGAAGTTCAGAACCATCGTCGTCGCCCTCGCGTGCGCGGTAATGCTGCTCGGTTCAGTGCAGCTGGGCTCCGCGTCCGTGGACGTCTTCCCCGAATTCGCGCCGCCCCGTGTGGAAATCCAGACCGCCTGCCTGGGTTTGACCGCGCAGGAAGTCGAAGAGCTGGTCAGCGTCCCGATCGAGGCGGCGGTGGGCGGAATGCCGGGCCTGGACGAGCTGCGGTCGAAGTCCGTGCCGCAGTTGTCCTCGATCGTGCTGATATTCCATCAGGGCACCGAACTGCTCGACGCCCGCCAGCTGGTGTCGGAGCGGATGGCGGCCGTGACTGCGGCGCTGCCTACCTGGGCGGCCCCGCCCGTGATGCTGCAGCCGCTGTCCGCGACGAGCCGGGTCATGAAGATCGGGATGACCTCGTCCAACCGGTCCCTGATCGAGATGTCCATGCTGTCCTACTGGACCATCCGGGCCCGGCTACTCCGCGTGCCGGGCGTGGCCAATGTAGCCATCTGGGGCGAACGGCTCCAGATGCTGCAGGTACAGGTGGAGCCGGACAAGCTCAAGGCCCAAAACGTGTCGCTCAACGAGGTCATGGAGGTCACCGCCGGAGCCCTCGACGCCGGGCTCCTGAAGTACTCGCCGGGAAGGTTCATCGGCACGGGCGGCTTCATCGACAGTCCGACCCAGAGAATGGGTGTCCGGCACGTCCAGCCTATCCAGACGCCTGAGGATCTGGCCCAGGTGACCATCCGGGAAAAGGACGGTGTGGCACTGCACCTGGGCGACATCGCCCAGGTCGTGGAGGACCACCAGCCGCTCATTGGTGATGCCGTCATCAACAACGGGCACGGGCTCATGCTGATCGTCGAGAAGCTGCCGTGGGGCAACACCCTGGACGTGACCAAGGGCGTTGAGGAAGCCCTGCACGAGCTCCAGCCGGGGATGAGCGGGATCAGCTTTGACACCACGATCTTCCGCCCGGCAAGTTTTGTCGAGGAGTCGATCTCCAACCTCAGCACGGCCCTGCTGCTGGGCTGCCTGCTTGTCGTCATGATCCTCGGTGCCTTCCTCTTCCAATGGCGCACGGCCCTGATCAGCCTGATTGCGATTCCGCTCTCGCTGCTCACTGCCGCACTGGTCCTCTATTTCACGGCCAGTTCCATCAACACGATGGTCCTCGCGGGGCTGGTCATCGCTGTGGGCGTGGTGGTGGATGACGCCATCATCGACGTCGAAAACATCATGCGCCGGCTGAGACAGCACCGCGCCCGGGGCAGCGACGAATCGGCGGCCTCGGTGGTCCTGAAGGCCTCGCTCGAGATGCGAAGTCCGATCGTGTACGCGACTCTGATCATTGTGGTGGCCGCCGTGCCGATCTTCTTCCTGGACGGACTGACCGGCGTCTTCTTCCGGCCGCTGGCCATCACCTACACCCTGGCAGTCCTCGCCTCCATGGTGGTGGCACTGACTGTCACGCCGGCCCTGGCTCTGATCCTGCTGGGTAATGCGAAACTTGAGGAGCGGGACCCGCCGCTGGTCAGGGTGCTCAAGCGCGGCTACCACGCCGTGCTGTCCCGGATCATGAACCGTCCCCGCTACGGCTATGCCGGCTTCGGCGTCCTCGCCGTCGTGGGCCTGGCGATCACCCCCCTGATGGGCTCGTCGCTGTTCCCCACGTTCAAGGAACGGGACTTCCTGATGCACTGGATCTCGCAGCCGGGAACCTCGGCGGAGGAGGAGTACCGGATCTCGCAGCGCGGCTGCGAGGAATTCCTCAAGGTGCCAGGCGTGCTGAACTGCGGGACGCACATCGGGCAGGCGTTCGCGGCGGACGAGATCGTGGGTGTCAATGCCGGCGAGCACTGGATCAGCATCGACCGCCACGCCAACTATGACCAGACACTGGCCGCGGTCCAGGAAGTGGTGGACGGCTACCCTGGCCTTCACCGCGACGTCCAGACCTATCTGAAGGAGCGGATCGAGGAAGTCCTGACAGGGGCCAGCGAGCCCATCGTGGTCCGTGTCTACGGTGATGATCTCAACGTGCTGCGGGAACAGGCCCAAAGGGTCAAGACGATCCTCGATGACATTCAGGGCACCGATGACGCCCACGTGTCCCTCGAGGTGGAGGTGCCGCAGATTACCGTCACCGTGGATCTTCCCGCGGCACAAAAATACGGGCTCAAACCCGGCGACGTGCGGCGCGCCGCGGCGACGCTGGTCGCCGGGGAAGAGGTCGGCGACGTCTTCCGGGACGGACGGGCCTACGACGTCCAGGTCTGGAGCACCCCGGCGACCCGCTCCAGCCTCACCAGCATCGAGGACCTGCCGATCGACACCCCCAGCGGCCAGCGGGTCAGGCTGGCCGACGTCGCGGCCGTCAAACTGCAGGCGACGCCGAATCAGATCGACCGCACCAACGGGTCGCGCCGGGTTGAAGTGGGATCGTTCCTCGACAAGGGCGCCGATCTGGGGGTGGTGGTCGGCCAATTGCAGAATCGGCTGGACGCACTGGCGCTGCCGCCCGGCTACAGCGTACAGCTGCTGGGTGAGTACACCGAGCGCGAGGCGGCGACGAACCGCCTCATGATCTTCGCGGTGGCGGCCCTTGCCCTGATCCTGCTGCTGCTGCAGACCTCCTTCCGCAGTTGGCGGCTGGCAATACTCTCGCTGTTGACGCTGCCGATCGCCCTGGTCGGTGGGGTCATTGCCGCGTACATCTCCGGCGGGGTCCTGTCCTTGGGATCGGTCGTCGGGTTCCTCACGGTCATGGGGATCGCGGCGCGCAACGGCATCCTGCTCATCAACCACTGCCAGCACCTGGAAAAAAACGAGGGCGAGACCTTCGGCCGAGCACTCGTGCTGCGCGGAGCGGGGGAACGGCTCTCGCCGATCCTCATGACCACGCTGGCCACCGGACTGGCCCTGGTACCCCTGGTGGTCATGGGCACAGTCCCGGGCCATGAAATCGAACACCCCATGGCGGTCGTCATCCTGGGCGGGCTCTTTACGTCGACGCTGCTTAACCTGTTTATTGTTCCGTCGCTCTATCTCCGCTTCGCCAAGTCAAAGAAGGAGCGGGCGGCGCTGGTGCCGGTGCCGGTGCCCGCGTAAAACCGCGGACAGGCGACGCCCCTGCGGAAACCCCGGGTCCTCTATATCATGGTCCCGGGGACCGTCAGGAGGCGTCGCCTGCCCCAGGAGTCATGCCGACAACCGGCCGTTATTGGGCCGTCTTGGTCCAGCCCTTTTCGTCGGGGCCGCCGGACTCGCCGTGCTCGCACAGCTCAAGGACCTTGTTGGAGGCGGCGTGAACAGCCGCCTGGGTGCTCTTGCGGCCGTCGGTGGACGCGGTGCCGGCCGCATAGCCCACGATGAACGCGCTGATGGCGTCCGCGTGCGGTCCGACGGCCTTCGCCGATTCCTCCGCGACTTGGATGATCTTCGCGTGGTCGACTTCCAGATCAAGTATCTGCAGTGCCTGGATCAGGCGGCTGCTCCAATGCCGCAGCGAGCTGTCTTCATCTCGGGTCAAAGTCATTGGTACTCCCCTTCGTAAACTGCTTGGGTCGAACGGCTACCCCTCAAGGGTTAGCACCGACACCGGCCATGTGCAACGCTGCACTTGGCATTTTCCCCGGCTGACTGCCACTAACTCCACAAGGCGACGTGGAACTTCGACCCCCGGCGCTCAAGTCCGCGCGAACCTCCCGGGGCGACCATCGCGGCGGTCGCATCCGCGGTCCCGACGAATCGCTGCAGCGTCTGCGCCACCGTCGTGGTCCGTCGGTGGTCCAGCGTGCTGGCCCACCAGAGGCCGGAGACCGGAGTCCCGACGACGGGCACGTGGACCAGCGACCCGCTGTGGAGTTCAGCCCGGACAATGTGGCCAAGCGCCAGCATGATGCCCTCCCCCGCCCGGACGGCGGCGAGGGCGTCAGTCTCGCTGCTGAGCCGGATGATGTCCGGCCCCACGCCCGTCGAGGCGAGCCAGCGTCCTTCCTCCGTGCTGTCTTGGATCCCGGCCGGGCCGGCAAACCACGGCCGGCCCATCAGCTGCTGCACGGAAACCGGTCCGTGCAGCCGGCCCAGAGGATGGGATGGCGCCGCAATAACAGCGCGCTGGTAGCGCAGGAACGCGACCGACTCCAGACCGAGCTCCGTCACCGCGGTGGCGGCGGGCGCCGTCGGCCGGGCGCCCAGGGCGATGTCGTACGCACGCTCCTTCAGAAGAGAGCAAAGGTCCTCCGCGGACTCGACCACGACGTCGACCGACGCGCCCGGCACCCGTTTCGTGAAGACGTCGAGCAGCCGGCCGGCTGCGTGCTCGGCGAAAGGTGCGGTCGCAGCGATCTTGAGCCGCCCGGCGTCGTTCTTGGCGTTGGAGACCTCCCACCGGGCCTGGTCCGCTAGACCGATGATGTCCTGGGCGTAGTCGGCCAAGGCCCGGCCGCCGGGAGTCAAGGCAATCCCGCCTCCGGCGCGCACGAAGAGCGGGTCGCCGAGGTCCTGCCGGAGCGCGGCCAGGGCGGCGGACACGGCCGGTTCGCTGACCTCCAGGGTTGCCGCCGCAGCATGAAGCGAGCCCAGCCGGGCCACGAGGGCGAACGTGCGGAGTTGGCTCAATGTCATCGACACGGCGTCATAACCTTTCGCTTATGACGATATTGACACTCCGTATCAGCCCGAGCAACACTTTCCTCAAATCGGTGCTGCGCGACGTCGCCAGCGACCAGGAGTGAGGTAGGGACTATGCAGATTCCGGCTCCATTCGACTATGTGCGGGCCACCTCCGTGGACCACGCGCTGGCACTCCTCGCGCGCCACGGCCCGGAGTCACGGGTGGTCGCCGGGGGTCACAGCCTCCTGCCGATGATGAAGCTCCGGCTGTCCCGGCCGGAGTGGCTCATCGACATCAACGACCTCTACGAGCTCGACTTCATCCTCCGCGACGGCGACAAGCTGCGGATCGGCGCCCTGACCCGCCACACCACGCTGTTCGAGTCCGATGAAATCAACGGGCTGTTCCCCATCGTCCGGGACGCCGAGTCCGTCATCGCCGATCCGGTGGTGCGCAACCGCGGCACCATCGGCGGCTCACTCTGCCAGGCAGACCCGGCGGAGGACCTGTCCACCGTGTGCGATGTCCTGGGCGCGGAAGCAGTCATCCGCGGACCAGGCGGCGAGCGCATCCTGACCATGGCCGACTTCCACCGCGGCCCCTACGAAACGGCCGTGGGTCAGGATGAGCTGCTGTGCGAGCTCCGCTTCCCCATCCGCCCGGGCTCGGGCAGCGCCTACGAGAAGGTCGAACGCCGGGTGGGCGACTGGGCCGTGGGAGCGGCCGGCGCCGCCGTCACGCTCGCGGCGGACGGCAGCATCGCCGACGCCGCCGTCGGACTTACCGCCCTCGGCCTGGACCATACCGTTGCGGAGGCCGCCGCGGTGTTGCGGGGCCAGCGGCCCGCGGAGGAACTGTTCGTCGAGGCCGGGCGGCTCGCGGCGGCGGCCTGTGACCCGGTGGATGACCAGCGCGGCCCGATCGACTACAAACGGCACCTCGCCGACGAACTCACGCGGCGGGTGTTGCGGCTTGCCTGCTCCCGCGCCGCCCAGACCCAGGAAGGCTGAAGCGGATGCAGATCAGCATGACCGTGAACGGCAGCGAAGTCATGAGCGACATTGAACCCCGGGTGCTCCTTGTCCACTACATCCGCGAGGTCCTCGGCCTGACCGGCACGCACTGGGGCTGCGACACGAGCAACTGCGGGACCTGCGTGGTCCTCATGGACGGGCAGCCAGTGAAATCCTGCACCGTCCTGGCCGCCATGGCCGCCGGGCACGACATCCGCACCGTCGAGGGGCTCGCGAGCGGCGGAACCCTGGATCCTGTCCAGCAGGGCTTCATGGAGGAGCACGGGCTGCAGTGCGGCTTCTGCACCCCCGGCATGATGCTCACCGCCCGTGCCCTGCTGGACAAGAATCCGCATCCGGAGCCCACCGAGATCCGGCAGGCCATTTCGGGCCAGATCTGCCGGTGCACCGGCTACGCCACGATCGTCCGTTCAGTGCAGTGGGCCGCGGCCCACCCGGCAGGCGCCGGTACCGACGTCGGCGCCACGGCCGGCGAGGTCATCGACGGCACGGATACAGCAGTCCCGGATAGTGCGACGGAGCGAGAGGACACAGAGGTGAAGGCATGACCGTCATCCACGAGCGGCCCAGCAATCCCGCGGCAGGCGACGAGGACCGCCCCATCGGCTATGGCCGTATCCAGCGCAAGGAAGATCCACGCTTCGTGCGCGGCAAGGGCCACTACCTCGACGACATCGTCCTGCCCGGAATGCTCCACGGCGCCATTCTGCGCGCCCCGGTAGCGCACGCCCGGCTGGTCTCCATCGACACCACCAATGCCCTGGCCCATCCCAAGGTCCTGGCCGTCATCACCGGGAAGGATCTCCTGGGACTCAAGCTGGCCTGGGCCCCGACGCTCTCTGCGGACGTCCAGGCCGTCCTGGTGACCGACAAGGTCCGCTTCCAGGGACAGGAGGTCGCGTTCGTCGTGGCCGAGGACCGCTACGCGGCCCGGGACGCACTGGAACTCATCGAGGTTGAATACGACGTCCTCCCCCCGGTCATTGACGCCCGCAAGGCCCTCGATGCGGACGCCCCCGTGATCCGTGACGACATTGAGGGCCGGAAGGACAACCGGATCTTCGACTGGGAAATCGGCGACAGGGCGGAAACCGAGGCCGTGTTCGCCTCCGCCGACGTCGTTGTGTCGCAGGAGATCGTCTACCCGCGGGTGCATCCGGCCCCGATGGAAACCTGCGGCGCCGTCGCGGACTTCGACGCCGTCAACGGGAAGCTGACCCTCTACGAGACAACCCAGGCCCCGCACGCCCACCGCACCCTCTTCGCGATCGTCGCCGGGATTCCCGAGCACAAGATCCGGGTGGTGTCCCCGGACATCGGCGGCGGCTTCGGCAACAAGGTCGGCATCTACCCCGGCTACATCCTGGCCGTGGTTGGCTCGATCGTCACCGGCCGGCCGGTGAAGTGGGTGGAGGACCGCTCCGAGAACCTGATGTCCACCTCCTTCGCCCGTGACTACATCATGCAGGGCGAGATCGCGGCCACCAAGGACGGCAAGATCCTCGCCGTGCGGACCAACGTGCTGGCCGACCACGGCGCGTTCAACGCCACCGCCCAGCCCACCAAGAACCCGGCCGGCTTCTTCTCCATCTTCACCGGCAGCTACGACCTCAAGGCCGCGTACTGCAGCGTCACCGGCGTCTACACGAACAAGGCCCCGGGCGGTGTCGCCTACGCCTGCTCCTTCCGCGTCACGGAGGCCGTCTACCTCGTGGAGCGGATGGTGGACATCCTGGCCCGGAAGCTGGAAATGGATCCGGCCGAGCTGCGGCTGAAGAACTTCATCAAGCCGGAACAGTTCCCCTACGCCAACAAGACCGGCTGGGTTTATGACTCGGGCAACTACGAGCCCGCCATGCGGCTTTCCATGCAGATGGCCGGCTATGACGAGCTCCGGCGCGAGCAGAAGGAGAAGCGCGAGCGCGGCGAGCTGATGGGGATCGGCGTCTCGTTCTTCACCGAGACCGTAGGCGCGGGACCCCGCAAGCACTTCGACATCGTGGGCCTGGGCATGGCCGACGGCGCCGAGCTGCGCGTCCACCCCACCGGCAAGGCCGTCGTCCGGCTCTCGGTCCAAAGCCAGGGCCAGGGCCACGAGACCACCTTCGCGCAGATCGTCGCCGAGGAACTCGGCATCCCGCCGGAGGACATCGATGTGGTCCACGGCGACACGGACCAGACGCCGTTTGGCCTCGGCACCTACGGGAGCCGCTCGACGCCGGTCAGCGGCGGCGCAGTCGCCCTCGTGGCACGGAAAATCCGGGAAAAGGCCAAGCTGATCGCCGCGGCGATGCTGGAGACCCGGGCCGAGGACCTCGAATGGGAGAAGGGACGCTGGTTCGTCAAGGGTGACCCCAGCGTCGGGAAGACCATCGCCGAGATCGCCATGGGAGCCCACGGCACCGTCGCGCTGCCCGAGGGGGTGGACGGCAACCTCGACGCCGAGGTCACCTACGATCCCCCGAACCTGACGTTCCCCTTCGGCGCGTACATCTGCGTGGTCGACGTCGATCCGGGCACCGGACACGTCAAGGTCCGGCGCTTCATCGCGGTGGACGACTGCGGCACCCGGATCAACCCGATGATCATCGAGGGCCAGGTGCATGGCGGACTGACCGACGGCGTCGGGATGGCATTGATGGAGATCATCGAGTTCGACGCCGACGGCAACTGCCTCGGCGGGTCCTTCATGGACTACCTGATCCCCACGGCCATGGAAGTGCCGGACTGGGAGACCGGTTTCACGGTCACCCCGTCCCCGCACCACCCGATCGGCGCGAAAGGCATCGGAGAGTCCGCCACAGTCGGCTCGCCGCCGGCGATCGTGAACGCCGTCGTCGATGCCCTCGCGCCCTACGGGGTGGTGCACATGGACATGCCGTGCACCCCGGCCCGTGTCTGGGCCGCGATGCAGGGCCGTGCAAGGCCACCGATCTGACATGACCACCGCCGCGGAATCCCTTACGGCCCGGGCGAATGATCTCGCCTCCCGCCGTGAGCCGTTCGTCCACGCCACGGTGGTCCGCGCCCAGCGGCCCACCATCGCCCACGCCGGAGACACCGCGCTGGTACTGCCCACCGGTGAAATCCAGGGCTTCGTGGGCGGAAACTGCGTCGAGTCCTCGGTACGGGACTACGGCCTTCAGGTCCTGGCGTCCGGGGAGCCGCTGCTGCTGCGCGTGCTCCCCGGCAAACCGCTGCGCAGCGCTGAAGAGGGCGCCGTCGAGGTCTCCAACCCATGCCTCAGCGGCGGCGCCATCGAGATCTTCCTGCAGCCGCGCATCCCGGAGCCCCGCGTCCTGGTGGTGGGCACGACGCCGGTAGCCCAGGCCCTCGCGACGCTCGGCTCCGGCGTGGGCCTGGCCATGGAGCTCACGGACGGGCAGTCCGCGGAACCCCGGGCCGACGACGCGGCGCTGATCGTCGCCTCCCACGGCAAGGCGGAGGAAGTAGCCCTCGAGGCGGCCCTGCGCGCCGGCGTGCCCTACATCGCGCTGGTGGCCAGCGAGACGCGGGGCGCCGCCGTGCTGGACTCCCTCGAGATCACCACAGAGCAGCGCTCGCGGGTCTTCACGCCGGCCGGTCTGCAGCTTGGGGCCCGCACCCCCGGCGAGATCGCCCTGTCGATTCTCGCCCAGCTCATTCAGGAACGGTCCAAGGCCCGGTATCACCCGCCGCCCGGCGCACCCGCGGCCATGCCCGCGGGGATGCCGCAACCGGACGCGGCCCCGGCAACCGCGATCGATCCGGTCTGTGGCATGACCGTCGCAGCGGTGGAGGCGTCACTGCATCTTGAACACAACGGCGTCACCGTGTACTTCTGCTCACCCGGCTGCCGTGCCGCCTTCCGCAAGGATCCGGAGCGTTATGCCCTTACTACTTGAGCCCTCCCCCACGCAACGCAGGACCGCCGGGCTGATCCGGGCAGCCGGAGGCCCCCGGTGACCACGGCGGCGCGAACCGGCGCGGAGGAAGACGTGCAGCGCAGGGTGCCCGATGTCCCCTCGCTGATGTCGGCGCTGGACCGGGGCGATTACCTGGCCGACGTCGGCCTGGCCACGGCACTGTTCCTCGCCGTCCGGCTGCCGCAGCCGATCCTGCTGGAGGGTGAGGCCGGGGTGGGCAAGACGGAGGCGGCGAAGGCCCTGGCGGAGCTGCTCGACACGCCGCTGTACCGGCTGCAGTGCTACGAGGGGATCGACGCCGGGGAGGCGCTCTACGAGTGGAACCACCAGCGGCAGCTCCTCGGGATCCGCCTGGCCGAGGTGCGGGACGCCGCCGTCACCGAAGCCGACCTCTTCAGCCCGGAGTACCTGCTGCGGCGTCCCCTGCTGCAGGCGATCGAGCATCCCGGCCCTCGCCCGGCGGTGCTGCTGCTGGACGAGATTGACCGCGCCGACGCCGAATTCGAGGCGTTCACCTTTGAGCTGCTGGCCGAGGCCGCGGTCACCATCCCGGAGCTCGGCACCATCCGGGCCACCCACCCCCCGATCGTGATCCTGACCTCGAACCGGACCAGGGACCTGCACGATGCCCTCACGCGCCGCTGCCTCTACCACTGGATCGACTACCCGGGACCGGACCGGATCGCGGAAATCGTGCGCCGCCGCGTGCCGGCGAGCAGGGGCCCGCTGGCGCTGCAGGCAGCAGCCGTCATCACCAGGTTGCGCGGCCTGGACCTCGCCAAACCGCCGGGGATCTCGGAGGCCATCGACTGGGTGTCCGCCCTCGCCGTGCTGGGCATCGAACGCATCGACGCCGCGACGGCGGAACAGACCTGGGGCTCGATCGTCAAGAACCGCGACGACCTGGAGTTGGTCGGCGCCCGCGGGGCGGCCTGGCTCGTGGACGGCACCGATGGTTGAGGCCAGCACTCTCCCGACGGTGGAGGCGGCCGCCCTGTCCGCCGCTTTCATCACCGCGCTGCGCCGGGCCGGGCTCTCCTGCTCCCCGGACCGGGCGGTCCGGCTGGCCGAAGCCCTCCGGCTGGTGCCGCCGGACGACGTCGAACGGCTCTACTGGACGTCCCGGGTGGTGCTGGTGACCGCGCGCGAACAGCTCCCGGTGTTCGACGCCGTCTTCACCACCGTGTTCCGCAGCGGCTTCGACCCCGCCGCGCAGCCTGCCGTGCATCGCGCCGCGGCCGAAGCGCCGGCCGCCTCGCCGTCGGCGGGCCCCGTCGAGGCCCGCACCAGGCCCGCCCCCGCCGACAACCGGGCAACAAGGAAGCCACCACCCCGCCAGCAGCCCCGTTCGGCTGTTGCCACGGCCGGGCCTGACAGTTCCGGGGACCACGACGCTGCCGAGCGGGGGGCCGTACTGGCCATGGCTTCAACCGAGGAACACCTGCACGAGATGAACTTCGCCGAGCTGTCCTCCCCGGAAGTCCAGGACATCCGGCGGTTAGCGTTCCGGATGCTGCTCGCAACTCCGTCGCGCCTGAGCCGCCGCACCCGCAAATCCGCCCACAGCACCGCCCGGCTGGACGTGCGCGCCACGGTCCGCGCGGCCCGGCGTTCCGGCTCCGACACCACCCGGCTGCTGTACGCCCGGCGCCGTGAACAGCGGCGCAAACTGGTGCTGCTGTGCGACGTCTCCGGCTCGATGGAACCCTACGCGCGGGTCTTCGTGTCGCTGCTGCAGGGAGCGGTGGCCACTGCCGGGGCCGAGGCGTTCGTGTTCTCCACACGCCTGACCCGGCTGACCCGGCAGCTGTCGCTGCGCGATCCCGACGTGGCGCTGGCCCGTGCCGCCGCCACGGCGCCCGATTGGGCCGGGGGCACCAGGATCGCCGAAAGTCTCCGCCGGTTCGTCGACGAACACGGCCGCCGCGGGCTGGCCCGCGGCGCCGTCGTGGTGATCTTCTCGGACGGCTGGGCCCAGGAGGATCCCGCCCAGGTCGCGGCCCAGATGGCGAGGCTGCGGAGGCTGGCGTACCGGATCGTGTGGGTCAATCCCCGGAAGGCGGCCCCCGGCTACCGGCCGCTGGCGGGCGGAATGGCGGCTGCCCTGCCGTACAGTGATGCGTTCGTCAGCGGACACAGCTTCAGGGCTTTGGAAGAGGTGGCGGCTGCAATCCGCGGCGACGGCCAGTCATCACCCGAGAGAAGGACGAGCTAATGCAGATCGACAGCACATTCTCGGTGGTCGCATCCATCGACAAGGTCTGGGACACCCTGATGGATTTCGAGCGGGTGGCGGGCTGCCTGCCCGGAGCCAGGATCCTGAACAAGCTCTCTGAGGACGCCTACCAGGTCGGCATGACGGTCAAGTTGGGGCCGGTGAACATGCAGTACAAGGGTCTGCTGAACGTCGTCGAGCGCAATGCGGCCGAGCACCGCGCCGTGCTTGGCGGAAAGGCGCAGGAGACCCGGGGGCAGGGCACCGCCGAGGCCACCGTGACCATGATCCTGACCGAAGAGCCCGGCGGCACCACTCGAGGCACGGTTGACGCCGACCTGGCGCTCTCGGGCAAGGCGGCCGCGATGGGCAAGGCGGTGATCGGCAGCGTGACGGAGCAGATGATGCGCCTCTTCGCCAGCAATCTGCAGGCCATGATCGCCGAGCCTGTGCCGGCGCAGGCGTCCGCCGCCGGAACCTCGGTGCCGGGCCCAGTCCCCGCGGCTGAAGCCGCCACCGACCAAGTCGCTGCCCCGGCACCGTCGTCGGAACTTCCGGGCGTCCCGCCGGGCGCCGTGCCCGCAGCGGCCACGTCTGCCCCCGCGCCCACCCCGGCGCCTGCCAGGGCAGCGGTGCCAACCGCGCCCGGGGCCGGCAGCCTGGACGCCCTCAGCCTCGCGAAGGGGATCGCGGCGGAGCAGCTGTCCAGCCCCGGAAAGGTCCTGGCGCTCGTGGCTGTTGTGGCGTGCGTCTCCTACTGGGCGGGCCGTCTGTCCGCGTTCCGGATGATCCGGGCGATCGGAAGGCTGAAGTCCTGCCGTGCGTGATGTCCTGGCAGCCATGATGCCGGGCTGGCGGAAGGGTGACACCGCTGGCCTGGCCACCGTGGTGAGCACATTCAAGTCAGCCCCGCGGCTCCCGGGCGCGTCCATGCTCGTCACCGCCGACGGCGAAGCAGTCGGCTCGGTCTCCGGCGGTTGCGTCGAGGGTGCCGTGTACGAGCTCGCCACCCAAGTCAAGGAGGACGGCACCCCCGTCCTGGTGCGCTACGGGATCAGCGACGACGATGCGTTCGCCGTCGGCCTGACCTGCGGCGGGATCATCGACATCTTCGTCGAGCCGGTTTCCCGGCAAAGCTTCGCCGAACTCGACGCCGTCCGGCAGGACATCGCCGGCGAGCGCCGCGTCGGAGTGGCCACGGTGATCGAACACCCGGACAGCAGCTGGCTGGGCCGGCACCTGGTTGTGCGGCCGGCCGGATTCGAGGGCCACCTCGGTTCCGAGCGGGCCAACCACGCCGTGGGCGATGACACCCAGGGCTTGCTGGCCGCCGGCCGCTCCGGCATCCTTAGCTACGGCCCCGACGGGGAACGCCTGGACAGCGGGATGCGGGTCTTCTTCGCGAGTTACGCCCCGCCGCCGCGAATGCTGGTCTTCGGCGCCATCGACTTCGCCTCGGCGCTGGCACGGCTGGGCACCTTCCTGGGCTACCGCGTCACGGTGTGCGATGCAAGGGCAATTTTCGCAACCCCTGCACGCTTTCCGGATGCGGCGGAGGTGGTCAACGCCTGGCCGCACCGCTACCTTGCCGAGCAGCTGGAAAAGGGTCTGGTGGATGAACGCACCGTGATGTGCGTCCTCACGCACGATCCGAAGTTCGATATTCCGCTGCTGGACGTCGCCCTGCGCGGACAGCCGATGGCCTTTATCGGTGCCATGGGTTCGCGCCGGACCCATGCCGACCGGATCGCCAGGCTGCGCGAGGCGGGCCTGGGCGAGGAAGAGCTGGCGCGGCTGCACAGCCCTGTGGGCCTTGACCTTGGTGCACGGACCCCCGAGGAAACAGCAGTGTCCATCGCCGCGGAGTTCATCGCGAAGCAGTGGAGCGGAAGCGGGGAACCACTCCGGCAGCTCGACGAGCGCATCCACCACGACGAGCAGCATTGAGCGGGCACCTTGATCGAGAACGAGTTCCTGCGCTTGGGGCTGACGGCACTGCTGCTGGCAGCCTCGCTGTACGCGGCGTTCCGCGCCAGCCGCAAGTCGCCACCGGCCACCCGTGTCGGTTTTGGGCTCCATGCCGCGATGATGAGCGCCATGGTGCTGATGCTCGCCCCCGGGCTCCAGGGGCCCGCACTCCCCCAGATCTTCTTCTTCGGCCTGGCCGCGTGGTGGTTCGTCCTCCGTGCCGTCTCCCGGCGGCCTCTGCCCGTCGCCTGTCAGGGGCGCGCTCGCCGTGCGGGAGCAACCGGCATGGGAGGCCTGCTGTACAACGCGCTGACCATGGCCGCCATGGCGTACATGCTGGCGGCCACGGACGTCCGTGGCGCCCACGGCGCGCTGGCCGGTCTGGGGGCCGCGGGGCTTCCGGGCCAGTCGGCGCACCACGGTGGGCCCGCCGCGGGGCCGTTGCCGCCGGGATCCCGGCCGGGCTACCTCCCGGGCTGGAGCAGCCAGTCCGCCCTCGTCCTGGCGGCTGCCTTCGGGGTGGCCGGAGCCGTGTGGGGCTTGCTCCTGCTCCGGCGGCTCCGTCCCCAGGCCCGCCGGGGCCGCGGCGACGCGTTCCTGGAACTCGTAGGAGCGGCGTCGATGGCAGTCATGTTCGCGGCGCTCGCGGTGTGAGACCTGCCAGGGCCGCCGCCCGGTACTCTGCCGGTGCCCGGCCCGTGTATTCCTTGAAGAGCTGGCTGAAGTAGGACTGGTTCTTGAACCCGTTGCGGTGGCTCAGGACGCTCACCGGAACGTTTGCCAGGCGCGGGTCGCGCAGCTCGCGGGCGCAACGGTCCAGCCGCCGGGTGCGGATCCAGGTCCCGACGGTTTCGCCGGTTTCGGAAAAGATGGCGTGCAGATAGCGGACGGAGACAAAGTTCGCCGCGGCGATGCGGCTGGGCGTGAGGTCCGGATCCTGGAGGTGTTCGTCAATATAGGCTGCGATGCTTTCGAAGCGGACGCGTTTCTGCCCGGCGGGTTCGGCGGTCACGGCGGCGGCCAACTCGTGACGAATCATGGTTGACGCCAGGTCCACGGCATTGTGGAGGGTGAGTTTCCCTTGCTGCTGCCGGGTGTGCGGCTTGGTATGCGCTCTCGTTGTTAGCCACAATGTCTCCTTGTTCATGGTTGACTGCAGAGCCGAATAGGAGGCTGCCTGCCTGTCATTAGTGGGGTATCTCCATCTGGAATCCGCACCGGCACCGCAAAACCCGGGTCCGCAGATAGACACCCAGGAACTCCCTGGGCCCGGCCTGAGTGGAAACCGGCCACTGCACGCCCCGAAGCTCGGGGTCCGCGGGTGACATGGGTTCCTGGCAGTGGATGTACGCGGCGTCTCGGTGCACGACGTCGCCGCTGTCTTCGTTCCGCTCCGAAACGGCCCCGACAAAGGCCGCGGTGGTCGCAACGACACGTGAACCGCGGCACTTCGTGCAGGTGATGGCGGCCGCCAGTGTTTGCTGCTGCGCGTTCAGGGAGGTGACGGAGTCTACGAGGAGGTGCCGGTCAGTGTCGCATGTCGGGCACCAGAGGCGCCGACCGCGGGGCTGGTGGGAATCCCGCGGCAGGTACGTGGGGGAGGTCGTCGACATCCGGATCAGACCAGACCCGCGTAGCTGGCCAGCATGTAGTCCACTGCGGCCGGGCCTCGCATGCGGAGGCTGGTGCGCTGGGAATGGATCCGCTTGATCTTCATGGCCGCCCAGAAGGCATCCTCTGACCTGGGCGCCGCCTGGGCCAGGAAACACCGTCGGCTGTAGAGACCGTAGAGGCGGTTGCGCCAGAGGGCGCGATCGGCTTCAGGGTCGCGGGTGGTGGCTTCCTGGAGGAACTGGTCGTACTGCGAAGCTGCCATGGGTGGCTCGTTTCCGCTCGGTGCGTTTCATGCCGCCGTGCGGCCACAGCAGCTGAAGCCTCAAGGCCGTACACGGGGCGCTGAAGCAGGCTCCCGGACAGGTGCAGCACTGCAGATCCGGGGATAAAACGTTTCGGGTCCAGGATCCTGGTGCCGCCGCCCTTCCGGTGGCCGCACCAGGATCCACCGTTGTTCGGCAGCACCCGCAGCCGAAGGCTGGGCAGCCGTTATCCGTGGTTGTGGTCGCGGTTGCCGGCCTTGGCCAGGCCGCGGGCCACCATGAGACCAACGGTCAGCCAGGTAATGAGCTGCATCGCGTCATGGGCGTTGAATACATCCACGCCGTTTTGGCTGCGGTCATCCCCAACAGCAGAGGTAATGATGGTGGCGAGCACGGCGGCGACGTACACGGCGAACTCCAGCGTCCTCGTGGAGATCTTAATGTCATTCGCGTTCCGGGCCGTGCCTGTGCGGGAGTTTTGGGCGTCGTTCGTAGTCATGGTTTGTCCTGGGGTGAGGTGAGGGGAAAGGTGGCCGTGCAACCCGGGTCCCGCTTCCGAGACCGGTGATCACAAGCTTCTCTACAACGGAGACTCTACGCATAAGCTAGGTAATTAGCAAGCATACTTACTAACCCTGGAAGGCGGCTTGACGGCAGCCCCGCGAACGGAGAACCATGTCACCCGAAGAGAATCCGGCGCCTGTCAAGGGCCCGGGCAGGAAGAAACAGCTCAGCCGGGGAGATGGCCCTGTCCACGCCCTGGCCCTGGTGGACGCAGAGGGACTCGATGCCCTCATGATGCGCCGGCTCGGGCGGGCCGCCGGGCCGAGGACGACGGCGAAGAACTGGAACAGAGAATCAGCATCCTGATCTCGGGCCTCGCCGCCCGCCCCCGACGCGAAGCACCAACGCAGCCCTGACCGGCAAACCCACTTGAAAGGCACACACCATGTTTCTGCTCTTCGGCCTCAAAACCGTCCTTCGCGACCTGCCCGGACGGATGGCGACGTGCCAGTACTGCGGCCGGTTCGTCCAGCATCATCTGCAGGAACGCGCCACTAAATTCACCCTGTTCTTCATCCCGGTCTTCACCACATCCAAAACCTTCAACATCACCTGCAGCAAATGCGGGCAGAGCTCAACGATCAAGTCCAGACAGAAGAACGCCCTCCCCAGCTAGGAAGGAAACCGCAGCGCGCAAGGAACTGCGCCGGCACTGGGGACGACAAGCAGCCGCTGCCCGCCCGCTCAGAGGGCAGGGGCGCGTGCCGCCGCCTCGCTGTGCTGCTTGGGGACCCGTCACGGGCGAGGAGTCCGCCGCAGATCCGGCAGACGAGCAGGCGGCGGTTACCGCGATCTGCCTCCCACGACTTCGGGCCGGACAACGGCCCCGTCACCTACCCCGTGCCGTTCCCCGCGCATTCCCGTAGAATCGGGGTACTCAAAGTCGGAATCCAGACCCCGACATGGCAACACGGAGGACCCGATGACCGAGAAACTACATATCACCCCGGAAGACCCTTTTCCCGAGGATCTGGTCGAGGTCGAAGATCAGAAGTTGCAGGTCCTGGACAGCCAGGTCCAGCGCCAGCTCGACCATGAGGTCGTTGCCGAGGGGGAACCGAACCCGGAGACGGAGTTCCGACACTTTGAGCTCGATGAGGAGTTCCAAACCCGCGACAAGCGTTAGCGCCAAGCCAGAGCCCTGCTTTTTGTATCCGTGGACGTCGGTGATCGTGTCGCCCACGTCAACGAGGATGTATTCGGCGGTCCTGCCGCCAATCAGCCGTGTCCATACCGCCGAGTCCTCCAGGCGCCGTCGATGCGCATATGAACGGACTGATTCCGCAGCCCCCCAAAGTCTGCGACCTGCCGACGTTGGTCCTCAATGAGCGCCTGACTGAACTCCGCGGGCCTACCTCGCTTCCCACCGAGGCCAAGGACGCATCACGGAGCAAGGCCCCGAGGATGTTCAGGCCGCGCGGGACCAGGGAGGACCCGGCCTGGATGTGCGTTGCATCTTCACCGTGAAGAGCAAACGCCGCGTCCTGATCTACGCTCATCCTCAACTCCAGGCAGGGTTTCAGATTCGGCGTTTGTGGCCGACATTTGTGAGCCCGCTGCCGCGGCGATCAGCCGTGCGAGGCCGTGCCGGGCTCGTCCTGCAAAAATCCTGTGCACAACCAGATGAGGCTGGCCCACCCGGCAACGGGAGGGCCGGCCACGGCAGCGGGCCTAGGTCCCTGGCTGGCTGACGGGCCGGGCCGGGCCGCCAGATGCAGCATCAGGCCGCGGAGGTCCGGCCGCCCGCCGCGCCGGTCCCGGATCTTCCATCGCTCGATCTGTGATTCAGCTTCTTCCTGGCTGCTGAAGCTGCCCATCCCGGTGTTCTTGCTGTTGCGGACGTCGTAAGTTTCCCAGCGCATCATAAGAGCCTCTCGTGGTGCTGTTGGCGGTGCCGGGCCCGAACCTTGGGGACACTCGGGCCCGGCACCGCCGCCCACCCTAACAGGCCTAAATGGACGCCACGTGTGACATCAGGTTCCGGTCCCCTGCCGTCGGCGGGCCCGTCCTGCATGAACATTCAAGGCTGATGTTGAGGCCGGGTCTCCCCCGGGCTGTCGGCGGAGGTCATGCCGACTACGCTAAACCGGTAGCTTCATTCCTAGCCAAGGGGCAGCAATGGGTTTTAATCGGGACCATTTCCCGCCCCGGGGGAAGACCTGTGCCTGACCATTGCCTGACGCTGACCTGCGACGCCTGCGGCGCTGCAGAGAATTTCGTGGTGCGCGTATCGGGCGCCAGGCTTCGAACACGCATGTCTGCCCGGTAGCGGCCGCCCGGCACCGGAGCCCGGGGTGGTTCCTCTGCGGAATATTCGTCCCCTCGACTGCCTGACGCTGAGAACGCAAAAAGCACCCGGCGACATGCCGGAATTCGGAACCGGGAACGACCTGAGTCCCCGGAGCAGTGCCGCCCATCGCTGCCAACGATCCAGAACCCGCAGGCTGGCTCCACCGTCTTGAGACGATGGAGCCGGCCTTAGCGGGATCGGCATGACGCGCGCGCCGGTTGGCCTGCCCCCAACTTTGGTTGCCCGGGCCATTCCCCTGGCCAGAGTAAACGTGGCACGCCCGTCAGGCAATAGCTCTCATTTGACTCGAAATTTCATCGCACCTACGGTTTGTGGGTCCCGCTGCCTCCCTCATCTGTCAGCATTTGGGCGTCAGGCTGTGCGTAAACGACCGTTCATGAGAGGACCGAGAGGGCACGTCTCCATGTATCGTTAACTATCGTTGTATATCGTTCACGGTTCACGGAGGAGAGCATGATGCGTAATTCATACCCGGCGGGCGGATTCGGCGGCCCCAACATCGACGGCATGTGGCAGGCCGTTGAGGAGCTGCGTTCAAGGTTTGAGAAGCGCTCGGGCACCCGCGCGGGTCGAGGCGAGGTACGGTCGGCGATACTGACCCTGCTCGCGGAGCGGCCAATGCACGGCTACCAGATCATCCGTGAAATCGAGGAACGCAGCAGTGGCAGCTGGAAGCCGAGTGCCGGCTCCGTCTACCCAACCCTTCAACTGCTGGCCGATGAGGGGTCCATCAGTGCCGAGGAATCCAACGGCCGCAAGATCTACTCTCTGACCGAAGCAGGCCGGGAAGAGGTAGCGGGTGCCGATGCGTCAGCGCCATGGGAGTCAACGCCGGCATCAGGCACAGGGTTCGCGGCACTGCCCAAGGCTGGCGTCGAGCTCGCGCAGGCCGCGTCCCAGGTGGGTCGCACAGGCTCGCCGAAGCAGGTGCAGGAGGCCGTAAAGGTGCTCGACGAGGCACGTCGTCGGCTGTACTCGATCCTCGCCCAGGACTGACGAGGGTGGCGTCGGTTCGCCGGGGCCGGGCAGATCCGGTACCCGGCGCCGGGAACACCCGTGCCCGTTACCGTCGCATCCTCCGCTTCGCCGCGTGGCATCTCGCGGTGACGTGGTGGTTTGAGCTGTTCCTCCCTCGCATCGGGCTGGCCAGGATTGCCGAACGCACCCGGACCAAGAGGATGCGGCGCTTCGCGCAGCGCTTCCATGTGCTCGCAGTGGACCTTGGCGGTCTGATGATCAAGGTTGGTCAGTTTCTGTCGTCCAGGCTCGATGTGCTCCCGCCGGAGATCACAGCTGAACTGGAAGGGCTGCAGGACGAGGCGCCCCCCGTCCCATTCCCAGCAATCCGCGCCCTTGCCGAGGCGGAGCTGGGTGCGCCACTGGACCGGGTGTTCGCCTCGGTCGAGGAGACGCCAATCGCCGCCGCATCCCTGGGGCAGGCGCACCGGGCTGAACTTCTTCGCACCGATGCTGAGGACACCGGTCTCGAAAACGTAGTGTTGAAGGTGCAGCGACCGGGCATCGACGCGATTGTCGACGTCGATCTGGCCGCGTTACGCAAAGTTGGCGGCTGGCTCAGCCGCGTGCGCCTCGTGTCCGATCGTGCTGACATGCCCGCACTGGTCCAGGAGTTTGCGCAGACCAGCCTCGAGGAAATCGACTACCTCCATGAAGCGGCGAATGCAGAGCGCTTTGCCGCTGATTTCGACGACGACGACAGAGTGATCGTCCCTGACGTCGTCTGGGAGCGGAGCACCCGCCGCGTCCTCACCCTAGAAGACGTTACGGCGATCAAGATCACGGACTTGGCGGCCCTTCTTGCGGCTGGCATCGATCCCGTGCAGGTTGCCCCGGTCTTCGCGTCGGTGATGTTCGACCAGATATTCACGACGGGCTTCTTCCACGCCGATCCGCATCCCGGCAATATCTTTGTCACTCCGAATGCCGATTCATCCGCACAGCGCCCATGGAAGCTGACGTTCATCGACTTCGGCATGATGGGAGAGGTGCCGCCCAAGACACGCAGTGGCCTGCGGAAGCTGCTGATCGCAGCCGCCTCGCGTGACGGTAAGGGGTTGGTGACAGCGATCAGAGACGTGGGTGTGCTGGTGCCGTCGGCCGACACGGTCGACCTTGAGCGGGCCATGACGCACCTCTTCGGCAGGTTTGGCGGGATGGGCTTCGCCGAGCTTCGTGAGGTGGACCCGCGGGAGTTCCGTGACTTTGCGCTGGAGTTCGGTGACGTGGTTCGCTCGTTGCCCTTTCAGTTGCCGGAGAACTTCCTACTCATCATCCGCGCGATGTCACTGACGTCGGGTGTGTGCAGCTCGCTGGATGCCCGGTTCAATTTGTGGGACTCGGTCGAACCCTATGCGGCGCAGCTACTGCGCGACGAGCGCGGCAACATCGTGCAGGACGCTGCTCAGCAAGCGCTCGACGCCGCCGGGGTCGCCCTGCGTCTGCCCAAGCGCGTGGATGGGCTTGTCACCCGAATCGAGGAGGGTTCACTGACGGTGGCCAACCCGCGCCTCGAACGGCAGCTGGCACGGCTTAGCCGCATGGCGCAGCGGTCGGTGTCAGCGCTGGTGTTCGGAGCCCTGCTCATCGCAGGTTCCGTGGTCCGAGCGGATGACACGGTGCTCGGCAGCGTGCTGATGATCGCGTCGGTGGTTCCGCTGCTGCATGGCCTGTGGGTAGGGCGCCGCGGCCTCTAAAGGAGCTGGTGAGCCGAAACCCGGCTGTAATTGCAGCGTCGGAAACGCTCCCCCACGCCCGTTGACCAACTTTGATATCGACCTCGAGTTCTGACTGCCAGAGCCGAGTTTTCGCCCGTCGCCGCTGTTCGGCAGCCGCCGTCGGACAGTCCGCCGACGCCTCCGGGACAGCCGCCACCGTCCGGACGGTCCGCCACGCCCACATCGACCGGGCCGTCACCGACAACACAACAGGCGGCTTCACCCGGCTGATCCTGGACCGCAGGGGCAGGATCCTCGGGGGCACTATCGTCAGCCCCCGGGCCGGCGAATCCCTGGCCGAGGTCACCCTCGCCATGCACCATCAACTGTCCACCTCGGACATCGCCGCCACCACTCACGCCTACCCGACGTACTCGGACGGGGTCTGGAGCGCGGCCATCGCCGATGCCCGGGCCCGCATGAACAACCCCCTCATGGCCAAAGCCACGAAAACACTTGTTATCCTGCGCCGGCGGCTCACGGGACGACCGGACCGGCGGGAACAGACGTAGCCGGGTGTGACCACGCGCCATTCCTGCGCGGGACATGCCATACCCGTGCCGACAAAAATATCCCGGGCGGACGTGAATTCCGGAGGCTGCTCCCGGCCGCGGGCTGTGGGACCCTGTGGGACGATGCAAGGATGAGTAACGAGGAATCTTTGAGAGCCACTGCTTCCGGACAAAAGCGCGGAGGAAGAAACCGGTGCCGGGCGGATCCGAATCCACCCGGAAGCTTCGCGAGACTGCACGCCGGCGCCGGGACGCGGAACAGAAACTGGAACACCACCTCCGGGAGTCGAAGCAGACCCCGCCGGCGTGAGGTAACCGCCTGTCCGTCCTGGTCAGCCGGGCTAATCGCGCGGACGGCCGCCGATGCGGCTCGCGGGCACCGGCATTCACCGGGGCACGCTCACGGCGTTCTGCATCCGGTGGAACGGGCCGCGCCGGGCGGGTCTGCCGCGCCGTTCGAGCCCCGGCGCGGCGTGCGGCGAGGCGCGTCGGGTCAGGCTGCCAGACCCGCCATCCCTGCGGTAGTTAAAGCATCGACGGGTGCCAGGATACTGAGCCTGCAATCGGCCCGGAACGGATCAATATGCGCGGGCAGGTGTTGGGAGTGCGAGCAGGCGCGCAGCTGCTCCAGCGCGGCCGGCTCGACCCGGGCGCGTGATAGGTCGATTTCCAGGGCCAGGCCCTCCACCATGGCGTTGGCGCGTTTCACGACCACATGGAGGGCCTGAATGCTTTGCGACGTCACATGGCCCTGGGCCGCGACCCGGGCCAGGGAACAATCGAGGTCCACACGGACCAGGATGCTGATCTTGTCGTTCATGGTGCTCCGCCCTTCAAGGGATGGCCGCGACGCTGCGGCACCCACGCAAGCGTAGGCATGAACTGTGATGCACGCACCCCGGCCCCAGAGCCTAGGATCCTGCCGACCGGCCGCCGGATGACACCGGCAGGCGCCCCAGGCCCGATGCGTCCCGGGTGCCGGCCGCGTTGCCTCCGGCAGTCCCTCGCACGCCGCACATCCCCGGGAAGGCACCGGCCACATGCCCCGCCAGGTACTTCACGGTCAATCTGCGATGTGAAGGGTCGGGGCGAGTGGGCGATATCGGGCCCTGACTGTTGGATGAGGTCCTGAAGGTTGCGTGGCATGGGACTGACCGCCGGGGACAGCAATATGAGCTATTGCGTGAGCGAGGGAATTCCCCGGTTCGCTGCCGATGTCAGCCGGCCCGGGAATGACGCTGACGGCTACATCGATAACGCACTCCCGGGATCGTTCGCGCTCGAGGGCGAAATGAAACCGGCCCGCCCGCGCGCGCCTTGCAAGGCCGCAGCTTCAATACGCCTGTCAGCGCGGCCCCGGACCCCCGCAAGCTGGCTCCACGCATTGGATTCATGGAGCCAGCCGTGCGGGACTTGGCAAGAGGCGTGCCGTGCCTGCCGCCTCCAACGCGGGCAGCGTCCCGCCCAAATACTAAACAACAGTAAGTGGGCCTAGCAATAGTCGTGATTGACAGGACTCTGGACCCGGCTCAGGCTTGGCGCGTCCGCTGCAACCCGCAATAGCGCGTCAAGCGAAGGGCCCTTCGCGGCTCCTCGACTCCGCGTTGTATCCGGGTCCGCGGCATGGTGTTCTTCGACGCTGCCGCACCACCGTTGCGGTGTCTGGTTTCAGTCCGGTATCTCCATTCGGAACCCGCAGCGGCACCGCAGGACCTTGGTCCGCAGATGCACGTCCAGGGGTTGCTCGTCCGTCCATTCGGTGAAGGAGGGTGCGTAGATGCTGCGGCGCTCGGAGCCCGCGGTAGCCATTGGTTCGCCGCAGTGAAGATAGGTCCCGCCGAACTGCAACACGCCGAAGCCTGGACCGGAACGGTTCAGGACGGCGCCCACCTGGGCCACCGTGGCCGGGTGGGAGTAAAACGACACGCATTCAATGCACGTGTACTCGGTTTCGACCAGCACCGCCGTCGGCGGTTCCAGGGCCCGGATGGACTCAATGACCAGGTGCTCGTCGGTGTCACAACCTCGGCACCAGAGCCGCCGGCCGCGAGGCCGGTTTGCCGGTCCCGGCTTCCGCGGATGCGAGACGGTTGACATGGCAGACTCCTTCGTCCGGGAGAGCCCCGTCCAGGATCCGCCGGCCTGGCCCTCGTGACCTTACCCCCTGGGATGAGGATAACGCCGGGTGCAGAATACCGACAAGGACATCGGCGCCTCCCGAATGGGCGCAGACCGGGCGGAAGCGGAACATATACTCACCCTGCTTGAGCATCCCGTGGAAACCCTGACCACCGGGACCGAGCGCATCCAGCAGCGCCTGACCGACGCCTACCGGTACAGCCCCATCGCCGACGACGCGAACATCAGCCACAGGCTGCCTCCGACGGTCTATGCCCTCCAGCTGGATCTGCGCGAGGCCATGACGACGGTCCATGACGGGGAGCGCGGATGGGCAACTGCCAGCGCAGCGATACTCAGCGATGACCAGTGCCTCATTTTCGCCCGCAGGATCCTTGACGCCGCCCGCCTGATGCGCGGGCATGCGGCGGCGCCCAGGCGGGCCGGAACTACGTAGTTTCTTAACAGTCCTATATCCCTCCGGGGTGGGACCGTTGTGGCTGGGTGCACGGCCGCAAAGAGAGCCGCTGCAGCCGCATGGTGGCACATTGATGCACCCGTGAGAAAGGGGCCGTGATGACCATCCTCGCGCTTCGAACGATTCGTCCTGGAAGCCACAGTCCCTGATGAGACGCATTGCCCCTTGGGGCCGGACTGTCTCTACGGCCTGTACACCAGCTGGTGCCTGCTCCACCACATCAACCCCTCGGCAGACATCACCTTCCGGGCAGCCATGCACCGCAGGGGCATCGATCGGCCCAACTGCGGCCGACGGATGATGGGCCCGGCCGCGACAGACTACATCCTGGCAAGCTACCCCGCCACGGCCTGACCATGTTGATTGTTCCCGGCGCCTCCCCGACGGACGGGGCGGACCGACCCCGGGACGGCCCCCTACGCTGTGACGAATGCCGAACGGACAAGCACCTGCCCATCAGATCCATCAAGGCATTGGCGTTGCTCACTTTGTGCTGGCCGTGCCTAAGAGTTGCCAGGACCCGGATATCCCAGCCCGCCCGCAGGGACCGGGCGCACCAGAGCCGCCGTCCGTGTGTGCCGCCGGAACGAGCCCGTCCGTGCGGGTGGGAGATGGCCGACAGTGACAGACTCCCGTATCAGCGGGAAGGCCCGGAAGCATCGGGCGGATCCTCATAATTGGGCCTCCAGGCATCTGGATAACGCCGGTCCCAAGAGCTGACAGGATACCGGTCCCGGGAGGACGCCGTCCCCGCCCTGGTCTGGGGCGGGGCCCCGAAGACAGGCGCCGAACAACCAGCACGTGGCCGGTTGGCCGGGTAGCCCCTCCTCGGTCGTTCTTCCAAATTCCGCGACGTTGCCATTTTGTGCCTTATACCCGGGAAGATCGTGTGCGACGATGCGTTCATGAGCGAACACACCGCACCCGGCCCGGACGCCATCGGGGCCCGGCCGGCACAACGTGCCGGACATCAGGGGCGCCGCGAGGACCTGACCACACACCAGATGCGCACCATCGGACAACGGCGCTCGGACGCTGAAGAAAAGCTCGCACGCCATCTCAAGGAAGGCCGCCACCCGGCCGGAGAACATCCCCCGGCAATGGAAAGACCCGCTGATGACTAGCCGGCCGTAAGCGGCGCAGCTGCCTCGCCCCGTCGGTGCGAATGGTGGCGCCTGGCGCCACGACGCGCTGGCCGAACCTCACCAGCGCCAGCCTGCGGTCGGCCGCCCCAGGCACAGACGGATCCGCCCGATCCGGTTGTGGTCCAGGTGCTCGGCGGCGATCAGGACCGAGATCTTGTCCGGGCCGACGCCGGGAAGGCCGCGGTGGACCCCGCCGATGAAGCTCTCGTCGAGCTCGACCAGCCCCGAGAGCAGTTCTCGTTCGGGGGGGACCATGGCGCGGCGGAGCTTGTGCATCCACGCCCATGCCGTCTCATAGGTCTTAGCCCTAGGACCCGCTGCAGCTTTTTGCGG
>NZ_JBEPNP010000025.1:0-48271 GCF_040546335.1 Arthrobacter sp. UYEF20
CGGCGTCGTCCTTGTACTTCTGGCTATACATCTTACGGTCGGTCATTGTGAAGAAGGGCTCCTAACAAGCTGTCTCACAAAACCATACGGCCGCAAAGGTTCTGGTCCCGTGTGGAGACTCTGGCGTATCCGATGCGGTGAGTAGTCATGCGGGCAGTTCTCTTTTCTCAAAACTCGATCCAGCCTTCCAGCTCGACTGTACAGTTTCGAGAACTATTTATGAGAACAATGGCCCATGGTCGGCGGTTGTCATCGCAAGGGCGGTTTCCCACGGAACGGCGCCGGTGTGCAGCAGTGCGCGGCGGGCACCACCATTCTCGAATCAACCTGTTCTTGAAATCCTTCGTTTCCAAGAACGGGAAAAGTTAGCATCTCGCTTCAACACGTACTAGCGCACCTTCGGAACCCCGGCACCGGGCAAGTAGATTGAGAATGGGAATTACAGACGCTTGGGGGCAGAATCAGTGGAACCGAACATGCTTGAAGGCGGCAAAGCCTTGTTTGCCTCATCGGTTGACGTTTCTTGCGACTTCTCTGCGTAGCGCTCATGGGTCTCGCCGTAGGGGATGTCAGAATCCAGTTCCACAGTGAAGTGGCTGTGACTGTGGCGTGTGATTACGATCCCCACTCTTCGCCACTCCGTACTTTGCCTTTGGGCCCTAACAACGGCTTCCTCGATCTGCTGCTCCATGTCTGCTGAAGATATGGCGTGTATGACGCAAACAACCTCGTTCATATTCGGTCTCTCTTAGAGTTCTTGTCTGTTTCGAATCCAGCCCCCGTCGTTGCCGTGAGGTCGACACTCCGATGCTGAAGGCGGGGCGATCGGCTGGGTTTGCTCCCGATCGCCCCGCCCGCTTCGATGTCAGGTTCCTCCAGATGTCTTTCAGTATCTGCACATACTCAGGCCTGTGCCGGGGTAACTGAGTGGTGCGGCTCCACCTCTACCGGGCGAGGCGATCCAGTTGAACGATTCGGGCAGCTTCGGCGTTTGCGTGCGTGACGGCGTCGATGAGCTCGGCACCGAGGGCAAGGTGGGCGGCGAGGGTGCCTGTGAAAGTATCGCCAGCGCCTGTCGTGTCTTTGACCGGAACGTCCAGTCCTGGGATGTGACCTGTTTGTCGTTGGTCGACTACCCACGCCCCGCTGCTGCCACCCGTTACTACAACGGACTTTGCTTGGGCGGCCAGTAGTTGTGCAAGTTCGGATCCTGTATGAAGACCGTGCGCGGCGCCCAGCAGTTCCTCTGCTTCGGTTCGGTTCAGGACGAGGGGGTCTGCGGAGTTCAGGAGGACCGGAGGAATGTCCGCCACTGGGCTCGGGTTCAGGATAAACCTGGCATCGTTCTTCACACACCAGCTTTCGGCGGCTGCTACGGATTCGATCGGGATCTCAAGCTGACACATGACGACGCTGGGTCCTTCAACTGTGAGTGCCTGACCGACGTGGTCAGGTTGCAATGCGCTGTTCGCCATCGGGAGCACGATGATGGAGTTCTCCCCTTCGGGGGTGACGACTACAATGGCGCGCCCTGTTGGAAGGTCCACGCGCCGCAACTGTCCGATGCCCACAGCGCCACTTAATAGCCGATCGGTGAGGTACTTGCCCGCTGTGTCCGTCCCGACAGCTCCGATGAACGACGTGGTCGTGATCCGTGCAGAGGCGGTGGCTTGGTTGAGGCCCTTGCCGCCGGGGGTCTCGGAGTAAGCAGACCCAAGGACCGTCTCACCGGCTTCAGGGGGCCGGCCAACTTCAATGACAAGGTCAAGTTTGGCCGATCCGACTACGGCGACGTTACTCACAACGAAGCGTCCGCTTCGATCTGCAGGTCCATACGGGCCACCGCGGCTTCGACCGAGGGGACCAGAGGTTCGACGTTCACCTCGTCGCAGCCAACGCGACCGGCCTCGCAAGCAACTGCCACCCCGCCTGTAAGCAGCGGTCGCAAGTCATCCGAAGCCGAAAGCATAAGCGTCCCGTCAACGAATCCGTGCAGGCTTCCCCCGTTCACTTCCAGCCGTAGGCGTACCTGCTCCTCGGGGCGCCAGTGGAACGAGGCCCGGGCGAGGACGCGGTCTTCCCCGTCGCGTTTGATCAGCTGCAGTTCGCCACCGCGGTCGCACCGCAGGAGGTAATACCGCTGAAGGCCCTGCACCCTGGCGGCAATTCCCATGCTGTCAGCCATGTGCGGAGTGAGTGCGGCCTCGACGGCATAGTCCTGCCAGTCAAGTGACCCCGTAATCATCACGCGTCGTTCTCTGGTGTTTGCGATGAGACGGAAGCTTTCAGGCCATTGCCATTCCTGGTGATCCAGGTTGTCAACCCAAGCGCGGCGCCACATGGTGCCGCCGTCGGCCGGCCGGCGCAGGCTGATGGTCGGGATCCCGGACCAGTCGACCCGGTCAAGGAAGAGGCGGGCTATCTTGCCGGGGCGCGGCCGGACCATTATTCCGATGTCGGCGATTGGCTGGCCTGAGGTGTCGGGAATGATCCAAGAGAGGGAGTTCCGTCCTTCGGTGACGGCCTGAGCCGGCCCTTGTACCTCCACCAACTCGTCCTCGCCGTTGTAGTGACGCACGAAAGCGGTCACGTCGGTGATGGTGTCGAAGTCATCGGAGGCGACGAGGAACTCCATTGTCATTTCCTGGCCGCTGTAGATGGTCGGAGAGACGTCAAGGGCGTAACCGCCTGGCATTGTGCGGGCTTCCGGGGGAATGAACGTTGGGGTAGCAACCGATATTGGTTCGCTGCCAGTAATAAGCAGCCCGCGCTCCCCGGACGAGTCAGGGAGCTCTGCGTTGCACACCGATCCTTCGCCCAGAACAGTGAACCCCTGCATGGACCCGGGAAAGGAGAAGTGGAACCGAGCGCCGTTTTTCGGAGCCAGGGGTTCGAGCCCGACTGCGGCGCGGGCAATATTGGTGATCCGTAGGGATTCCAGAACGACGTCAGTTATTCCGCTTCCGGCGTCGGCAGTTGGCACGTAGATTCGGTCGGCGACGGGGCCGCGCCAGTCGTGCCCTGCCTCGAGTCCCGCGAGACCGTGCATGATGCCGAGCAAGCATCCGAGATTGCCGGAATTGCAATCGGTGTCCCACCCTGCGGTGTTGACGATCATCATGGATCGGGAGAAGTCGCCGTTTCCGTAGAGGAACGCAAGGATGATGAGACCGTGGTTGGGCACCATGTGGCAGTTACCGCCATAGAGCTCGTAACCATAGCTGGCCTGGAGGTTCTCCCGGGCCTTCCGCCAGTTCGGTTCCGTGTCGTGCCAGCGGCGGATGTCCGCGATCATCATGGCGATGACGCTGTCGGTCGGGATCTGAGCCAGGCCCGCTTCGATAATGGTGTTGATGTCTGCTGTCGCAAAAGCCATCGATTCCATGGCCGCAAGCATTTGTGCGCCGTAGATCGCTTCACCGTCGTGGCTGACGGTGGAGGCCCGTCGGGCGAGTTCCGCAGCGAGATCGGGGGACCCGGGTGCAATCATCGCCCAGCCGTCGATGAAGATCTGTGAACCGATTTGCTCGGCGACGGTCTTGCTGTTGAGTTCGATGGAGCCGGAGTAGGGCGGCTGGTAGCCCTCCTTGAGGCGCATGTACGCGGTGTGCTCGGTGGAGTTCCCTACACCGCCCCACCAAAGCACGGACCGGTTCTCGATCAGGTAATTGAGCCAGCATGCGGCGACGTCCATCGCGCTGGTGTCGTACCCCCGACCGCTGTCTTCAGCGGCACGGAGGAACGTCACCGTTCCTGCGATGTCATCGTCTGTGACGATAAGCGGCACGCCCAGCTTGTCGTGCACGTAGTACTCGATGTCCCCGAGTCGCTCTTGGATGCTTTCGTAGGTCCAGTTTTCGACGGGACGTCCGAGATACACGCCGATGACTTTTCCGAGCAGGCCAGCATAGACCTGCTCAGCGTATCCCGCTCCAGCTATGATGCTGAGGCTCTCGTTGATTGCGTTGTCGTTCATTAAGTTGCTCCAGTTGGTTGGATTTGGTTCGTCTGTCGACGACGTCCGAGGTTGTACCAGGCGTCGGAGGGCGCCGATGGTCCGGGGTGGAAACGGCCGTGGTCTATCCCTTGAGGCCGCCAGATGCCATTCCACTGATGAAACGTCGCTGCATCAGAAGGAACAGAATGACGACGGGGATGATCATGACCACGCCGGCGGCGTTCACAAGCCCGTAGAGCTGCGTGTTCCCTTGGCTGAACTGCAAAAAGGCTGCCGCGATGGGGAGTTGGGATGGGGTTTGCATGAACGTAACGGCGAAGAAGAGTTCGTTGTAGGCGCCGAGGGCGGTGATCAGGCCGACCGTGAGGAATCCGGGTCTGGCAAGGGGCAGGATGACTCTCGTGGCGATTTGCCATTCGTTGGCACCGTCTATGCGGGCTGCCTCATCCAGCTCGCGGGGAAGCCCGACGAGGAAGGTCCGCAAGAGCAGGGTCGCGAATGGGGTGTTGAGCGCGATGTAGATAATGATCAGGCCGGGCAGGGTGTCAATCAGTCCAAGGTTTGACCAAAGGAAAAAGAGCGGAACGAGGAAGAGTTGCACGGGTAAGGAAATCACGATGAAGAAGTATGACCCGAAAGCTTTCTTGAAGGGCAGGTCCAGTCGCGCCAGTGAGTAGCTGGCCAGGCCGGCGCAGATCCACACACCGATGACGGTTCCGATAACGAGGACGAGGCTATTGAGCATGCCCTGGCCGAGGTTACCCGTTTCCCAGGCGGTGGAGTAGTTGCCCCAGTCGATGGTTTCGGGAGGTCCGAGTGGGTTCTGTCCAAGTTCCAAGCCGCTTTTCAGGGAGTTGAAGAGCAGGACGAGCAGGGGCAGGCCGGCGAAAAGGGCGAGTAGCGTCAGCCACGTGTATGAGGCCGGTGTGCGGCCTATACCGCCGGGGCGCGAATCGGATCGCTGGCTCTGGCGGCGCAGCCGACGCATGATGCTGGTATCTAGACTCAATTTGTCTCGTCCTCGTTTCGGCGGATGATGGCGAAGATCACGAGGAATGCTGCCCCGAGCGCTGACATCGCCAAGGCAATGAAGGCGGCATACCCGGCCTCGAGTGACCCGAATGCGGTTCGGTTCACCAGAAGGGATACGAGATCGCTCGACCCGGCCGGACCGCCTCCGGTCAGCGCGTAGGCGTAGTCAAAGGCCAGCAGTGACCAGAGGGAAATCATCATGACAGCGAACATCAGGGTCGGTCTGATTCCTGGCAAAGCGACGTGCCAGAACTCCTGCCAAGCATTTGCCCCGTCGATGCGGGCCGCCTCGAAGCGGCTTCCGTCCACGCCCTGCATCGCAGCAACGAAAAGGACAACCAGGAAGCCCCAAAAATGCCAGTTGTCGACGAATGCGACGCTCAACAGGGAAAGGTCCGAGTCCCCGAAGAAGTAGATGTTATCCAAGGCGTGGATCCCAAACTTGTTCAGCTGCGCGGCGAGACCGGACACCGGGTCGAGCAGGTTTTTCCAGATCTGGGCGTTCACGACGCTTGCGATCAGGTAGGGGATGAAGAAGAGAACCCGAAAGAGAGTCACCCCGCGGCGGATGCGGGACAGCATAAACGCACCCGCTAGTCCCATAACCAAAGGCACGGAAAGAAAAAAGATCATATAGATGAAGTTATGTCCGATGGCGTTCCAGAAGTCCGTGTCACCGGCCAGCCTCGCGGCGTTCGCGAAGCCGGTGAACTCTGGCGATGTGAAACCGTTCCAATCCGTGAAGGCGTAGTACAGGCTGCTCGCCCCGGGGCCGCCTATGACGAGGAGGTTTACCGCAAGCGCGGGGAGAAGGAACAAGAACGCAATGGTGCGGCGGCGCCGCCGGACCGATCGTCCCATGCTGCTCACCCGCCTGGTCGGTATTTGTTCCACCATCGCAGGAGCCGGCCCATTTCTATCAGTGATTGCCACGACCCGCATCGTCACTTTCCGGTTTCAAACAGAGGCGGAACGAGTCCGGCGGACTTATCAGAACTGAACTCCTTTTCAATTCCGGCGGTGAAATCGCCCACGGAGAGATCGCTGTTCAGGACCTTGTCGATGTGCTCGACGATGTAGGTATTGGCCTTCGGCCCGAACGATGTCCAGGTGACGTAGCCGACCTTCTTCTCCTCGGAAGCCTTGTTGATCGCGAGATACTGCGAGGAGTACCGGGGATCAATGCCGGAGGGGACATCTGAGGCCGTGAATTTGACCGGCAGCGGTTGCGAGCCGTTAGCCTCCGCGGCGGCCCACATGGTCTTCGTGTCTGAGAACATCCAGTCAATGTAGGAGGTCGCCGCCGGGATGTTCTTCGACTTCGCGTTCACCGAGATGGTGCCGCCCACGGCAAGCGGGAAGATGTCACTTGGTACACCCGGGGCAAGGGCTGGCAGTGGAGCCCAATCCCAGTCGTTCGTGTTGCCATTCGCTCCGAAGTACTCCGGGAGGGAGAACATTTCCCAACTACCGGAGATGTACATACCTGCTTTCCCGTCTGCGAAGGCGGCATACTTCTGTGGGTCCTGAGTAGTGAAGTACTGTTTTACCCCACCGCCGAAATATCCCTTGTCGAAGTACTCCTTGAGCAGCTCGATTGAGGACGCAATGGCCGGGTCAGTCCACGGAATCGTCCCGCTGAGCGCGTCGTGCAGTTTCTGTGGTCCGGCGACCTCATTCAAGAACGCCGAAACGAGCCATTCCGTTCCGGGTTGGTATGAGGCGTTCCCCGCGGCGAAGGGTGTGATTCCCTTGGACTGCATCTCGCCGGCCAGGGTTTCCAGAGAGGCTCGGTCGGTCGGAGGTTTCCACCCGTTCTGGGCAAAAAGGGTCTTGTTGTAATACAGCACGAGGCTCTCATAGGAGGTCGGCAGTGCTACAAGTTTGTCGTTGAAGTACCCCATGTCTAGAGCCCAAGGCAGCAGCCGGCTCTTGAGGTTGGATTTGTCGACGGTAGAGGAGAGGTCCGCTAGATAGCCCGCTGATGCGAAAGGAACGACATTCGAAGTACCAGGGGTGGGTATCAGGTCGGGCCCGCCCCCAGCGGCCAAAGCCACTTGGATTTTCTGATCGATGGTATCGACATTGTTCGGAACGGCGTTGACCTTCACCTCGGGATGAAGAGCGGTGAACGGGTCGATCGCGAACTCTTTGTAGGTCGCTGCGCCGTCAGCGGACGAACCACCGGTCGGTAGCGGGTACCAGACGTTCAGTGCACCCGGGACGCCTCCTCCTTCCCCCTGGGTGCAAGCGGTGAGTAGGAGGGCGGCTCCTAGGCTAATGGCCGCGATTTTAGATCCCATTCGGCGCGGCTCCAGTGGCCGCTGCCGGGCATTTTTGAGCGTCATTGAGGGACTCCTTCGTCTTGATGTTGTATAACTCGTGACTGCTAAATGCGATTGTTCGCTTGGTGCTTGGACCTCTATGTGGAGTCGCGAGCGATGAGGGTGTTCTCGATTTGCACTTCCCGCGGGCGGCCCCTGTAGGCGCCGGTCATTCTCCCTACCAGTAGGTCTCCACTGGCTTTCCCGATGTCGCGGGTCGGGATTTGTACCGTCGTCAACCGCGGGGAGACGAGGGAAGCGGGTTCGATGTCGTCGTAGCCCACGACGGCGAGATCGTCCGGGATGCGGATGTTGCGCGCGGCAGCCAGGTCCATGGCCCCGATCGCAATGAGGTCGTTCGCGCACAGGACGGCCGTCGGCGGATTCGGTGCCCGCATTATCTGCTCCAGACCTCTGAAGCCTCCCTCCCGGGTGAACGTAGTGGCCGCGATGATGCCATCGTCATACTGATAGCCGGCTTGACGGAGAGCGCGGCGAAACCCATCGAACCGGCGCTGGGCGGGACCGACGTGCATCGGCGCGGTGATATAGCCGATTCGACGGTGCCCCTTGCGAATCAGGTGCTGCGCGGCGAGCATCATTCCGGCTTCGTCATTGGTGGACACGGTGTCCGCCTGAATCGCCAACTTCGGCCCTCTCTGAGACGAATTGATCACCACGACCGCTAATTCCGGCGCTGTGAGAATCCTGGATGGCACGGTCCCCAATAACGGGGCGATCACAACCCCGTCAACCTGACGCTCGATCACTTCATCGAAGAATTTCTCTTCTCGGTCCGGTCGGCTGTCCGCGTCGCAGATCAATGTCTGGTACCCGCGCTCGAAGAGCACGTCCTGTAGTCCCCGGGCCAGCGAGGGGTAGAAGGGGTTGCACAGATCCGGAACGATGAGTGCCGTGGTGTAAGTACGCCGGGTCCGTAGTGAACGGGCCACTTGGCTGGGGCGGTACCCGAGCCGCTCGGACGCTTCGCGGACCCGAACAATGGTCGCCTCCGCAACGTGACGCCTGCCACTGAGAGCGTGGCTCACCGTCGTTTCGCTCACACCCACGTCGGAGGCGACATCGCTGATACTGACCCGCGTCATGTCGCTTCCTTCCTCGAGCCATACCAATCGATTTGCATGGCTATACAAATACGGTAACGGCAGCTGAAACAGGGGCACAAGACGCAATGCTAAGCAAAATATGCAAAGTCCCAAAGGGCGAGTCTTGGGCAGGGCCGTGCACCTCTCGCACTGATCGAGTTTCCGGTGGCATGCCCCCAGCCCCAACCGGAAATGAGGAATTGACGGCCATAGTTAGTTGGGGCTTGAGGACAAATGTTCGGGAAGTCACGCTAAGCCGTTGGGGCCAGGTAGCAGAGGTTCTGGTCGGCATCGCTGTTACGCCCGGGTCACGGCGCTGATGTGGGGGTGGCCGTAGATCGTGGTTAAATATCTTCAAGGACTACGAGGGCATCAGCAACGTCTGGTGGACCTGCCTGTCATGTTGCATTGCTGCGACCCGGACAGCTATCCAGGCGGCAATGATGATGCCGGCGACGGTCACGATGGTTTGAGCCCCGTTCGCTGGAAACTCACCGGGCGGTGATGCCTTGCCAGTCCGTTTTCCGGCCTTCAAGCACAGGCTCAGCAGACGGCACTGAGTAGTGGACTTACCATCACTATTATTCGTCCGTTCGACGGTGCATGGACCTTAGGTGCGCACCCAGTAAAGGTTCTCTTTGCGGACCGACTATCCCGGTGCAGATGACTTCTGACATCCAGTGCAGTCGACTTCTGAAGATGACATCATGTTGGGGAATCCAACCCCCAGCTTTTGCACGAAACTCTGCACGAAACAGGAAGAATGAACAACGGCGCGCTGTGTTGAGTTTCGTGCACTCTTGCTAATCTAAGCGCAGCGGCAACTTACGCCGCATTAACAGGAGAGACCAATGCCGACCCTCAAGCCCAGGCACGCAAGTGACCACTCCAACGAGCCACGGGTCCTGATACAGGACGTGATCCCCTACGAGGTGGCCGGAAGTCTTGATGCCCTGCGGGGGCCGGGGGAGGGCGTTCTGACGCTGCCTCACCACGTGTACTGGGGTCCGCAGGCGGACTGCGATCTGGGGCAGCCCGAGGGTGTGTTCAAGGCGTATCAGGCGATCTTGCGTGAAGGTACGCGGGCGGACCAGGAGCAGCTGCTCAACGCCGGCCTTTTGGTGAAGATGTGGGACGAGCTGATGCTTCCTGTTCGCGTGCGCGATCTGTGGGAGAACAAGTTCCCGCAGCTGGCGCAGCACTCCTAATGTCGGACGTCGAATACCAGCGTGATGTCACGCGCCTGGCGCTTGATGCCTTGGCCAGCGGAGGTTTTGCTTTGGCAGGCTCCGGAGCCATCCGTGAACACGGGATCATCGACCGCCCGACACAGGACATCGACCTGTTCACATCCGTCACCAGCACCGAGGCTTTCGCGCTTTCAACACAACGTCTCGCGGCCGCTATGCGGGAGCGCGGCCTCGAGGTCGTGGAGGTCAGGAACGCACCGCAGTTCGCGAACTTCTCTGTCGCATCCCCTACCGGCCAAATCGTGGAAGTGGACCTTGGTGTCGACTGGCGCGCGGCTGAGCCGGTAACCCTTTCCATCGGCCCGGTCCTGAGCCTGGAGGACGCCGTGGGAAGCAAAGTCGTTGCTGTCTACAGCCGCGGTGAAGTCCGCGACTACCTTGACCTTGACGCCATCAGGGAATCCAAGCGATTCACTGACGGGCAACTGCTCGACATCGCAGCTGACCGCGACCCCGGTTTCGATGTCGGAATGTTCGCCGCGCAGCTCGACCAAGTAAAGCGCATCTCCACCACTCTTCGAGTGCAGGAGTACGGCGTCGGAGAACACGAACTGGCACAACTGAAATCCCGGCTCAGCGGATGGGCCGAGCAGCTGCGCACCAACCCGCCGACACTTGGCCAGCACCCGCCCCAGAAGAACCAGGAACAATCGACGGCCGTGGATCCCCGCATGGAAAAGGTCATGAAGCTGGTACACGCCTCCTACCCGGTTTCGCCACGTGATGCCCTGCGGCCCCCGGCCCAGGCGCCTGCAGCTGAAGCAGCGAAGCAGACCAAGGGGCGAGGCACCGAACAGGACAAATCGCGGTGACTGCGAACTTCATAGGGTACGCCCGCGTCGGCACAGCTGAGCAAAACCCTCAGCTGCAGCAAGACGCACTGGACCGGGCCGGAGTCATCCGCACTTTCACCGATTATGCCTCCGGTTCGACGCAGGACCGCCCCGAATGGCAGCGGTGCTTAGACTTCCTCCAACCGGGAAACGTCTTGGTGGTTTGGAAATTGGATCGCGTGGGTCGATCCACTGCAGACCTTGCCCGCATCGTGACGGAACTGGACCAACGAGGCATCCAGTTCAAGTCCCTCACCGAGAGCTTCCTTGACACCACCACCGCAGACGGCCGACTGATTTTTCACATCTTCTCCGCACTGGCAGAACATGAACGCAGCAGGATGCTTGAACGCACCCGGGCCGGGCTTGAAGCCGCCCGTGCTCGCGGCCGCGTCGGCGGACGGCCATCCACCATGACCGCAGCTCAGGTGAACGCCGCACGCACCATGCACGCGAAGAAAACACCCATCACGGAAATCGCCCAGGTTCTCGGAGTTGGACGGATGAGCATAAGCCGCGCCCTGCGGAAACAACAGGCTGAACAATCCGCTTGAACTGATTTACTCCAGGCAGCAGCGAGAATTAACCGGACATCGCTCAAAGGGGACTCGCGCCATGGACGCACTTACAACCGGAATTGCCATCCTCGGCGGCCTAACAGGCCTGTCCGGCTTCGTCATCTCCGTCCGTGCAAACCGTCGCGCCACGCGGGCGGACAAGCGCGCGGCCGCAGCCGACCAGCGGGCGGTCCGAGCTGAAGAGGAAGGCGCACGGGCACGGCAACGAGAACTGTGGAGCGAAGTCATTAGTGCCATGCAGGACGTTGTGGGAGCCAATGTTCTTGCCCAGGACCTGCGGCCAGTTCTCGTGCGTGTTCGTTCATCCATGATGGAGTTGGTCGATGGTGTAACCAGCGAGCACTACAAGCGACTCGACAGATGGATGAGTGTCGAGCACAAAGTGATCAACGGGCTGCTCGAACAGACGATGGTTCAGCTGAACGGCACCGGCCACACGATGAAGCAGATAGAGGACGCCCACCACGCGACGAACGAGTGGGCCGCGTCGTTCATTAACAATCTCCGGGTGGCACGAAAACTGGAACCAAGCCCCGACGTCGAGGCCAGCATCGAGGAAATGATTGCAGCCGGCGAAAAGGCTCTAAGGCAACTACCGGAGCGTAAGCCACCGTTGCCAAACCAGGGCAACACTGCCGAGAGAATCGTCTAAAGCCCCTCGCCCACGGTAAAAGCTAAATCCTTCGGCCTTTTCCCGCACACATGTGGACGACGGGACCCAGCTGACCGCCTGCACACAACCACCACGTCACCACCGGGATAAACCTCACCAGGGCGAGCGGTGGCCGTGCACAGCCTCGAAAGTTGTGCTCAGCTTCTACGCTTCCGTCGTTGGTTGGCTTGTGGCTGACGCGGAGTGGGTTTGAGTAGCGGATGAAGGACCGCACGGGGAGGCTTAGTCGAAGCTTCGAACAGTTCATCCGGCATCGGGGAGTAGTCGTATTCGTAATTTCGTTCAGTGTTTGGGAAGGCCACCACCTGAGACATTTGCCAGAGTGAACGCACGATGGTGATGCCAACCTGTGCGATTGCCAGGTTCGTGGCCGGGTCAGAGTTGTCCGTCCGGAGGTTGAGTCCCGGAACGGTACCCTTGGCGCCCCGCTCCTGAACCACATAGCTAACTGATTCCGCATTCACTACGGCGGCGGCGGACTTCCATTCCTTCTCGCTTAGGCTTTGCGGACGTTCGTCGGCGGTGTGAAGGACGATGCCTAGATCGTCGCGGGGTGAAGCGGTTGCCCCGTGTTTGAGCTGGTTGTTTCCCTGCGCCCCATTGAACTCATCATCGGAATAGAACCGGGCGAAAAATGAGAGCCATGCTGTTAAAAAGGCCAGATGTTGCTTCATCTCTTGTTTTGCTTCGGTTGATTCATCCTTACGAAGCTCAGGCGGAAACATCAACGTCTGCACCGTGTGCCTTGCTGCCGCTCCCAGGAGAGGTTTCAGCGCAACTCGGAACTCTGTCGCATCCCGCATGTTGACCAGCTTCATCATGAGGCTGCTGCCTGTAACCCGTTCTCCGCTGGCCACAAAAAGGCGCAGCGCGGTTTCGATTACGTGTTGCATCAATGTGTAGGACTCGATGGAAGCCATCGTTCGGCTACTCAGGGTTTCACCTGGTGGAACATCGGGGGCGAAGCGCTTGTTTTTCAGGACTCCCCTGAACTGGGCGAAGAGCGAATCGCCATCGGCGCTGTCCCAGTTCACTGCGCCGGCTTTCATATCGGCCAAGGCGACTATGCCCCAAAGCCTCCGCTCAAAATACTCGGCGGGGTCCACACGATAGTAGTGATCCTTGAGTAGTTCCTCCATCGCCTCGGTGTTGCCAGGGAGCCCCTCAGGGCCAATCCTCTGGATACTCAAAGGGCCATTTTTTGTCATCAGGCAAAGCTATCCCAGGATCGATTGCCCACGTGGCTCTCCCTGGGTTTTTGTCGTTTCTGGTGTGGGCTGGGTGGTGGGTTTTGGGTGATCGCTGGGAGTACCCCGACGTGAATCCCCCTGCCGCTTGAGAGGTCTCCCCGCAGCCGTGGTTCCTGTGCCTGCACGCCCCCAGCCCCGCGCGGCCAGTGTGTGTCGTCGAGGCTGAAAAAGACCCGGCCCCGCCCCCACGGCGCGACGGCAACGCCAGTCTTGAACCATGGGAAACGGGGCAAGGTTGTAACACGGGTGAGGGCACAACTTTCGAGGCTGTGCACGGCCACCGCTCGCCCTGGTGAGGTTTATCCCGGTGGTGACGTGGTGGTTGTGTGCAGGCGGTCAGCTGGGTCCCGTCGTCCACATGTGTGCGGGAAAAGGCCGAAGGATTTAGCTTTTGCCGTGCCGTGGGCGAGGGGCTACTGTTCCGATCCCGTTGTTGTGGCCGAGGTTTCGCGCGCCGTCTTTTTGCCACGGGGCCGTCCGCCGGCCTTCCTGCTCGGCGTATCCAGACCGAAGCCGCGCAAGTCAGATTCTGACCACTCTGCACGTAGTGCGGCTTGGTAGTCCTTGGCGTACTTCTGCTCTGCTGCTGCGAGCAGCTGCGCGGCCTCTTGAAGGTCAACGCTGCTAGCCGCAGCGTTCTTCACAGCGTTGACCTTAGCGTCCCTGGCAGCGTCAATTTTCGCGGCTGCTTTAGCGGCAATGTCGTTGATGTGACATCACAGGAAGCAGGTTTCCCATGCGCGAACCGGACTTGGAACCAACGCCGAGGAGTCGCCTGGAACGGGCATACGATGCCTTCGGTTCCTTGCCGCTGATCGTCTTGGCCGGCGTCCTCTTTGTCCCTTTGCAGGCCGTTTTGGGCTGGTGGCCTACGTTGGCCATCATGATCACGGCTGGCATCGTCCTCATAACTGCCATTCAGCTCATTGTCATTGCCCCCCTGCAAAAGAAGCGGGCAGCTCAGGACGCGGAACGAGGCCTGTTCGAATGCGCCCACAGAGAGCCCGGATCCGGACTCCGGAGTAGATGGGCCCGAGGTTATGCAAGAGCAGAGCCAAACCGGCTAATCTTCCAGCTGGGTGCAAGCGAGAACGGGCCTCTTGCGGGGCCACTGGAAATTTACTCAGCACCCACGGCCATTGGAAAGCCTGTAAAAGCCCCCTGGACTGTTTTTCCCGGAGGTCTCGTGGTGACCCTCAGCTCAGACGGCACAACATTCCAGCTGGCGGCCAGCCGAGCAAGCCTAGTGCTCCTCAATAAATGGAATCTCACCAATCCAGCACCGGATCCCTGAGCAGTTGGCACAGGACCGTGAAGTAGCGTCCGTCGAAGGATCCTTTACCGGGCACTGTTGGGCACTGCGGTAGCCGATCCTCCAGCTGGCGGCCTCGGACGTTTTTACAGCTGCATGCTGAGGACTGTTCGGACGGGGATGTTACCGCCTCGATCATCAGCGACACGGTGCATTCCGATTTTCTCAGCTACCCGTTCAGAAGCTTGGTTATCCGGATGGATGATGGCTATCAGCTCGGCGACGTCAACGTGTTCTCGGGCGTAGTCGCGACAAGCAGTGGCTGCTTCTGTCGCGTAGCCCTGGCCGTGTAGGTTGGAGCGCACGTGGTATCCGACCTCAAGTTTCTGCGCGCCGTTCACCTGTTGCCAGGTCAGGCCGCAGTCGCCTACGAATTCTCCGTCATGTGTCTCGATAATCCATAGGCCGTACCCGTGCTCCGCGTAGTTCTCCTGGTTCCAATGAATCCAGCTTGCTGCTTCCTCCCGGGACTTGGGTGCAGGGTAGAAGCGCATCACCTCGGGGTCTCCGAGCAACGCGGTCATGTTGTCGAGGTCGGCCTCAGTCATCTCACGGAACTGCAATCGGTCAGTCGGTTGTGGCGTTAGCATCCAATGACTCTATTTCGAGTGCATCGCTGTGCCCGAAGCCGGTCGGCTACGGGGACACCTCACTTGAGTTCGGGCAGCTCGCCTACCAGTGAATCGAGAACCCGCACATCGTACCGGCCGGCACAGGGCGCTGTTACGCCGATCGAGCCGACGCCGTCCTCAGGCAGCTCCCACACGACTTGCCCCGGTCTCAGCCGATTCAGGGACTGGTACCACTCACTAAGGGGCTCGCGCAGCTTCGCATGAAGCTCAAATGAGCGCCGAGACCGGGTTGAATCGCCTACCTTCTGTAGCCGCAAAGTTGTCTCATCGGGCATTGTCATCAGCACGACGTCTGCAAATCCGAGCTGTTTGTGGCCCATTGCCTCGCGTACGCATGTTAGCTCGTGAGCGAATCGGGAAGCCGGGGCGGCGCCGACCCGCGCCAAGCACCACGAGTAGTGCAGTTTCATCGGATCGGAGTCGCAGATCGCTACTCGCACGCGGTCTTCAAGATCCAGCGCTTGTGCCCAGCGCGCCGTATTGACGTCGGTCCAGTAACGCGCCTGGCGCGCAGCGTCACTTCCGTCCGGCTCGGTACCTGTTTGAGCGTATTCCGCCACGAAGTCGAACGCAGCCGTTCTGCACCACGTCGTTTTCCCGGCCGCACTGGGGCCTTCAACTGCCACAATCACCGGACGATGCTATAACGAGCGGACCTTTTCCGATGAGCCATCCTTTACCGGGACGCTGCGGCGGAACTCACGACGTACGGTTGGAGGGTGCCCTCAACGAACATCCACGCCGACGACTCGACAATACGCTCGGGGCTCCGCCCTCTTACTCCCGAACACGCGCCGGCGCTGCACGACGAGCGGGGCGTTGATGCGGCCATCCATGACGTGTCCACCGCGCACGTAGCTGAAGACGGACTCCTGGTGTGGTTCCAGTCCAATTGGCGAGCGGATCCCCGCCCCTTGGCAGCGGATGTGTGGGTGTTCCCACCAGATTTCCAGCGCATACTCGTCGTTGAGCATCGCTGGCGGGGCCTCGTGCCGCCTGGTGGACGAGTGGAACCCGGGGAGACCCCGCGCGAGGGCGCCGTTCGCGAACTTGCCGAAGAGACAGGTCTTGAACTAGTCGTTGCTGACCGCCCGGCGTTCGCTGCTGCCCGCTCATACCGATCGGATTGGTCAGCGACACTGAACTTGTCCTATTGGGCGATCGCCGATCCTGCAATGAAGCTGCTGCCGGAAGTTGGTCAACCCGCGCGTTGGATCGACGTTGGCTCAGACTGGCGTACTTTCCACAAGCAGGATGCTACTGCTGTGGCCCGGTTTGCAGAACAACAGAGAAACTCCTAATCACAACGGGTGTTCGCACGCAGGTCGATCCTTCACCGGACACTGGCGGCATTCTGCTTACCCGGCGGCTACGAGCTCGATCTCGAAGCCGTCTGAGTTGAAGAGGTAAGCGGCATAGTGATCAGGGCCGCCAGCGTACGGATATTTGTCCTCGAACAGCGGCATCCATCCGTAACGAGCGCCTTCCACGACAAGCGCATCGACGTCTTTTGGGCTTCCGGCGTGGAACGCCAGGTGGTTGAGGCCTGGTGCTGTGCGCTCGTGTTGCCGGCTGCTCAAGGCTGGTGACTGTTCAGCCACTATGTAGGTCTGGTCAAGTCGCCAGCTGATTCCTGAGTCCCAGCTTTGGTAGGTGGAGTATCCCAATCGGGGCAGAATCCAACCCCATTCCTGCTTGGCGCGGTCGATGTCAGGGACCCACACCTCGATATGGTGCAGGGATCCCGTGGGAGGGGTATTCACATTGGGAGTCTTCCATACTCGACTACAACTGGCCGCTGACCGATCCTTTACCGGACGCGGCGTCCGCTCAGCCACCGGCTTACGGGCACGACGCTGATGTCGTTAACCGGCCCGTCAGCATTTGGCGCTGGTTCATCGGGTTGTTGCTGGTTGGGCCATCGAGGCGTCGTGGAGGCTTGCTACTCGGCGCTACTGGGCGGCCGACTTCATGCTGAGTTCGTCAGCCTCTTCCTCCGTAACGATTCCAACGAGCTCGGCAATCTTCACGACGATGTCTTCCATGGGCTCTTCGGCTGTGCTGAATCCACCACGCGACGCGAGTGTCGGGGTGACCTGGTCGAGCTCCTCGAACGTTACCCCGTGCATGACTGGTACTAAGAGGCTCCGGCGCAGCAGAGCGCTGAGCTCGTTGCTCGCAATGCTGCGGTCGGTACGCAGCTTGTCGAGCATGGCGGGCGTCACCAACACGATCCCCATGCGCGAACTCACCAATCCACGGTCGATGGCTACTCGCATGTCCGTGCCAGGTCTCAGGCTCACCTCACTGAACCACACCGACACGTTTTTTCCGAGGAGCAACTCGTAGACGTCATTTGCGGCCGCCTGACGGTCGGGCCAGGCGTGACAGAGGAAAACGTCATTCACCTGAGTCCGTAAGACAGTCGCCGCGCGGACAGACTCTAGGTCGCGCACCTGCTGTTCCGTGTACGAGGCAGTCGACCCGCTGGGCTGCCAAGCCGGGCGGGCGACACCACGTCCCCCGCCCCCGCTACTGCCCGACAGACCCCCGCTCCTCCGCACAGGCGCGGCCGGTGTGGTGTAGGACGGGTACGACCGAGGCGGCGAGTATGAAGAACGCCCATAGCCGGACGAGCATGCAGGGCAGTTCGCCCGACCGCTTGCAGTGCGGTGGCCATCTCTTGGAGCTGTGCATTGAGCCATGCGCTGATGATACTGCAGGCCTACGACACCGAGTGCAGCAATGGCCCGTCGGTGCCCGCAAGCCGATCCCTGAGCGGGCACCTTCTCGGGAGGTCTAACGCAACAAGGTCGCGTGTTTAGTCGGTGACAACGGTTGTCATTTTCAGAAGTCGTCTGCACTGATGAGGAGAGTGGCACTGGCCCGCATCAGGCCGCTTCAGCAAAATTTGCGGCAGGTTTCCGGATGCCGGCGGGCGAAAGAGCCTGTTACCTGGGCGGCGCGAAAAAAATTTCAGGCGCAGGCTTTACATACTCAGTTAAAATGAATATTCTCCTTGCATGACTAAGCAGGAGATGCGCGAACCGACGTTTTTGGTCCTCTCGGCCTTGGCAGGCGGCCCGATGCATGGCTATGCCCTGCTGGCCGAAACGGAGTCCCTCTCCCAGGGCCGCGTGAAGATGAAGCCGGGAACCCTGTATGCCGTTCTTGACCGGCTTAAGGAAGAAGGATTGGTCGTCCCGGCCGGCGAGCAGATCGTTGATGGCCGGTTGCGGCGTTACTACGAAATGACGGACGAGGGGGCACAGCGGCTGGGCGCGGAGGCCGCCCGGCTCGAGGCCAACGCGAGGCACGCACTGGCGAACCTGGGAGTGCGCGCCGCCGGGATGACCGCATGAGGCCCGAAGCGCGGATGGAGGAGACTTACCGCGCAGCTGTCCGGGCTTCCTATCCCAGGCAGTGGCGTGCTGAGTCCGGGGAGGAACTCATCGGCGTATTCCTTGAGGTGGCAGCGGCAGAGCAGCGCAGCAGGGCGACCGTCCTCGATCTGGCCAATATTCTCGTCAGCGGCACTGCGGCACGGCTCCTGCTGATTGTTGGAAAGGTCGGTCCCCGGGCCCGCGATCGTGTATCGACACTCGCCACGATGCTGGGCACCTCGATGGCAGTCTTGATGCTGTTATTGGGTGAATGGGGGCCCTGGGTCAGGGCCGGCAGCCTGCGCTGGCGCCCCACCGAAGCGGGATTCTCCGAACGGCTGGTGGAGCTGGGACCATTCGTGACCCTCTCGGCAGCTACCTATATTGTGTGGATCGCGGTGTTTGTAGCCACGGTGCTGCAGCGCAGCGCTGCCCGCCGGCAGCTTCTGATCCTCGCTGTCCTGACGTCGATACTTCTCCCTTTGTCCAGCTGGATCGGAGGGGTTATGGCTCCGCCACCTGTCGTGTCCGTGGCCATGGTGCTTGCCGCTGTACTGGCTCTTGCCGGCAACGCGACCCGGACTGTCCACCAGCTGCGGCTGGGCCGATGGGGCACTCCGCTGCTCACAGCAGGGCTGCTGGCCGTGACAGTGTTCCAACTCCCTGGCCAGGCAATCTTCTTCTACAACGCGCGCAGCGTCGTTGCGGTCGACTCCCATTCGATTAGTTACGCCGTTGGACTGGCCCTCATCCTGGGCACGGCCGCTCTGACGGCCCCGGCAATCTGCCGGCACTGGGCGGTGGCGCTCTCAATACTGGCGCTTCCACTGATGGCTCAGTTTTTCCTGCCACGCATCCTTTCCGCCCAGGATCTCCGAACGCTCACCATCGCCGTCCTCGTGACGGCACCTATCGCTGCCCTATGGATGCGCTGGCACCATCGGCGCACCGTCGCACCCGCACTACAACCGGCCTGATCCGGGCTAACCAACAACAGGTATGACGGGGCACCAGTCGTCGTACCGCTGATCGCTGCACCCAAAATCCATTCCGGTTTCCGGTCCGCACCGCGGGGCGACAACCATCCATAACCAAGGGGGACACCATGGAACGAGTCAACGCACCAAAGACAACAAGCTTCGTACGCCGCGGACTGGTGGCAGGAGCCGCCGTCTGCGGTCTGCTGCTAGCCGGATGTGCATCATCCACCCAACCTTCCGGAGTCAAGCTCACCGCAGCTGAAGGGGGCGTAGCTCTAGGATCCACTGCCGCGGGCGCCACCTTCAGCACGTCCGTGGCAGACAAGCTTGAGCGCATCCAGCACGCCCAGACTGTAACGAGGCTCGGCTGCATCGCCGACAACGGATTCCCCGACATTGCAACCCTCATTCCAAAAAAGCTCAGCACCGTGCAGGGCCAGAATGAGGTGTCCGATCAGGACGTCTTCTTCGCGTCGGCTGAAGACGCCGCAGCCAGGGGCTTCGGCCATCCTGTACCGGCCACCCCTGCCAAGTTGATACCCCACGACCCAGCCTACGAAGCAATCAGCGACACTTGCGGCGAGCAGGCCTGGCAGGCACTGGGAGAAGGCGCGGAGGCAACAGTGCTGCAGTATCGCCAGCTGCATTCCCGGCTTCTCGCGGCACCCATGAACGCTGTTTCAACATCAATGCCGGGCTGGGCCGCCAAGCTCGCCCATTGCCTTTCCGATCAGGGGCATCCGGTCACGACCGGCGGCGGAACCTGGGGAATGGACTTCGGCATCGCGCTCGGCGGGCTGGAAAGGCCCCACGATGAGCGACCCACCCCTACAGGAACCAAAGGCGTGGAGATCATCCCTGGAGGACCGGCTAACCGCTATATCCCCACAGCGGAGGAATCCCTGCTCGCCTCAGCGCTCTACGAATGCTCCCAAACCACGGGTGTCCGGGCCGAACTGGACCATATAACCCTCTCCGCCGAGCAGAAGGCTGAAGCCGACAACGCTGCCGCAATCAAAGAATTGTCCCCGAAGATTCAGTCCCTGGCCGACAGAGCAGGAGCGCTGGTAAGCCTCTGAACCCAGACAGCGGCTACGTGACGCCAACTGCCTGAACAGTGGGACGCGTCGGACACTCATGGGGGGGTGTCCGACGCAGTTCCAGGCTCTGAAAGCGACAGCTGTTCTTGAAAACGAAGGATTCCGAGCAAACATCGAATCGAGAATCCCGGGGTCGATGACTCATCGAAGTGGCGCGACGTCCTGCCGCGGAAAATTGGCTCGACGAAGAAAAAGCGGCAGCCCGCGCCCCGGTTCTGTGGATTTGATCGCTTCGTGGCGGCATTCTGTGATCGCTTAATGTCGCACCTGCGTAAGCCGATCATGCAGCGGGCGGTCAGCCGGGGGCAGCTGCGGAAGCCGAGGAAAGGACGTCATTGCGGACCGCCCAACGGCCGATCGCTGCCGCTGCGCCAACGGTTGCCCATGGGATCAGCAGCAAGGGCTGCCAGCCGAGACCCAGGACGCTTCCCAGCAGCCAGAACGCGAGGGTGGGCACCGTGAAGAAGGCTCCGATGTGGATCCATTGATTGCGGACCGGGCGCAGAAGATAGGCCAACACCCAGGCCAGTGGCGCCGCGAAAACCAGGGAAACTCCGAAGCCATAAAATACCACTATGCCCAAATAACCCCACACGTAGCCGGCATCGGTGCCGTCTCTCGCGGCGGGCACGCCGTAGCCTGCCGCAACCAAGAGCAGCAGTAGGCCTACCCAGAGCGAAGTGGCGATCAACCAGCCCTTGATAAATGCGTACGCGTCCAGGACCACCCTGTGTGATCGAACTGCCTGCGGCTGCGCCGCGTCCCCCAACGCCATGGGCCTAGCCTACCGATGCGCAAAACGTTCATGTATGTCCGCCCGTTAGAGGATCCCTTACCGCACGCTCGATGCATTGCGAGGATGATGTTCGTGTGACGAACCTTGGATGGGAACTTCAGCGGCTCGGGATGAGCTCGGCCGCGTACCCGGTGACTGCGCGACGATAGAGGGGAAGGGTCTTAGCCAGGGCCTCGAGTGCAACACGGAGAGCCTGATCCGGCCGGCCGGCATCAAAAAGTGCAAGGGCGAGAAAGGCACGATGCGCGTCCCCGGCGACGTCGTTTTCCTCTACATCCTCGAGGACTTGAATGGCCGCCTCGAACTCGCCCACATTGCGCAGTGAGCTGGCGAGTTGAATGAGCGCCTGAGGCCGTCTTCTATCGTCGAGACCGGCGTCGAGTGCAAGGCGGTACAGGGGAATCGCTTCCGTCTCGCTGCCCAGGAAGTTGTGAACAGAAGCCCATTCGTACAGAGCCGCGGCATCCCCATCAGCCCGCTCATCGACGAGCGCTCTGATGCTCCTGAAGGTTCCGGCGGGGTCTGTGTCATCAGCCTGTGCCCAAAACTCCTGAACGCGACTTTCCCAGTTGTCCGTCATGCGCCGATTCTTCCATGGCGACATAACCTTCTGTGCCAAGAAGCCGATGCCTTAGCGTGCTTCCAGACAGCTTTGAACATCGATACCTGACGTCACGCAGACTTGAACCGCGAGGCTATCGACTCACGCATCTTCGCCACATCAATGTCGCCGGCTGACTGCTCTTGAAGCACTTTGGCTAACCGTTTCGGCCAGAGCACGTGAACGCCACGAGTCGAGAACGTGCCCCCGATCAGGGGCCAGTCTGCTTCGACGAAGCACAGCGCCCCGGTGACCGGAACCTCCCCGACAAGGTCGCGCACGATGTCGACCTGTTTCAGCACGCCATCGACCAGTTTCGTGCAATCACGCCGGCCAACGAGGAGCTTCTCGACGCGTGGGCGAAGGATGCCACCCTCGATCTTCAGTTCAGGCCGTCCCTTGTACCGTTTGGCATCGATCACCCAGATTCCACCGGGAGTGATGACGATGTGGTCGATGTTGGCCTTCGAGCCGGGGATGCGTCGGTCGTGGAGGACAGCCAGGCCATCGGCGGCCAGGGCATTTAGCCGAGCGCCGAGCCGTTCCTCACCGATCGCCCCTCGGTCCCAGGACTTGGTGTGTGGCCGCTCGTCAGAGAGGGCGACTGCAAGGCCGCCGAAGCGACCCCACTTCTCGCGGAGCTTTTCCTCGTCCTTCGCTTTGCGGCGCTCATATTCGCGCCGGGCGGACGACCCGGCTACTCCGGATTCAGTGGACAACGAGTCATCACGAGGTGGTTCCAGGTTGGAGGACATGGTTTCCGTAGCCGCGGTGGCACACTCAAAGCAGCGGATGGTCTTCGTCTCGCTCTCATAGATTGCTTCTGTCCCGGCCGGAAGAGTGGCACCACAAAGGCGGCACGCTCCGGCGTACCGGAGCCTCATCTGCTTCATGAGGATGCACTTTGGGTCACCGGCACGGACCCAGTCTGCTTGTGGATCACGGCGGTGGTTAGGCCGCGGCGGCGCTTTGTCATGGCTCAATCCTCACCCCTGGCAGGAACATTTTTGGGTGCGCCGCGTAGCCTTCAATACCTCGCGAACTGTCCCAGTGCAGGATGCCTCTAGGTACGTACGTGACGCACCGGGCCGGCTCAGTAAGGAACAATGGTCGCAATTCCAATCAGGAGGCAGAGGCCTTGAAAAAGTTCTATGTTGCGTCGAGCTTCAGGAATATCGTCAACGTCCGGTACGTCGCGCAAACCTTGGAAACCATGGGCTACGTCAACACGTACGACTGGACCCATGAAAGCGTCGGCGGCGATGCGGGTAAGGTCACCATCGGTGACCTGCGCTCGATCGGGCAGCGTGAAAGAGACGCCGTGATAGGTGCCGACGTCGTCGTGATCTTGCTTCCAGGCGGGAAGGGGATCCACGTTGAGCTCGGCATCGCGATCGCCCAAGGCAGAAGGACAATCCTGCATTCTCCGGACGAAGTCATCAACAACCTTGCGACCACCAGCACGTTCTACCACCTACCTGAGTTGGAGAAGTGCCATGGAACTCTCGATGACCTCCTAGCTATGATCGTCGGCCGCGCTGCCGCTCTCTGACTTGATTCGTGCCGCAGTGAGGGATCGGCTTACGGGCAGCCGAACCAGTCGGGCGGCGTCGCCCGCGACTGATCCAGATCTCACTCGTGTCCGGTCGCGGCCCAGTGCTTCATTGCTTCATTGCTTCATTGCTTCATTGCTTCGAGGAGATGATGTGGCGTGAGCATGAAGCGAGGTTCGAGTTCCTCCCAGCCGGGCTCTTTCACACGCCGGCTGTACGCTGCATGGTCGGCATCAATGGGGATGGACTCGTCGAGCCCACCCGATTCCTCGCCCATGAGAGCAAGATGATAGATCCACGTTGAGCCGTCGGCTTCGACATTTCGGAACGTTGCCTCAAAGGCCGCGCGTTCCGCCGAGAGTCCTTGTTGCAGTTCATCCGGTCGCGAATTGAGCATGTTCATCCACTCCTCGAACGCGTGCTCCTTGCCGCTGACGATGCGTGAGCGACTCAGCTCGAGTCGCATGCCCTGCGGTACTGATGGCGGCATCTGGTGCCCGGGAAAAGTCGCGCGGTACCGGAGTGAAAGGGATCTCGAAGTCATTGTCATGAGGGGTCATTAAGGTATTCTCGCGGCGTTGACCGCACGGAGGCACCTCCAACGCAGACGTGTTTCGCTCAGGGATCCTTTCCGTGGGGAGAGTCTGCTTGGCGTGGTGGTCACCTAGCCCTGGGTGTGGCCGTCTCACGAGGGACGAGTCAGAGTCGAGTGCGGTGAGGGATCGGCTTACGGGCGCGTTGAAGATGGACAACTATTCAGTCGAGCCATGGGAAACCCAGCGGGTTGGCAGACGCGCGACTAGACACGGTTTCGAAGTGGTGGAGCGCCGGCCTGAGTGGCAGGTTTTGGGGCTCCACTGATATTTCGGCCAAGACAGGAACGGGCTCGGTGCTGATGAACTGGCACTCAGTAATAGGGCCGAGAACAGGGTCCGTATAGCTGGGCATCCTTGTGAAACTCCTGCTGGGAAGAACGTACACCACCCCTGCCTTGGTAGGAGTCTGGCCACCCTCGGTTGAAGCGAATGAGAGAAAGATGCGCCGTTCCGACCAGTGCCCGGCAGCTGCGCCCGGATAGAAGCAGGCATTTAAAAAACGTCGGCATGACGATGACCGGATCGCGTACGCAATAGCCCAGGTAGGGTCTTCGGTCGCGTAGACGGCGGTCTTCTTTGAGAACTCGTCAAGGCTGAAGTCGACGGGCGCCCTGGGGGCAAGCATTGACAGACCTGGTGTCTGTGAACCGTGCAGCACGAAGTCGTTGGTTGCGACAAGTTTGGCAAGTCGAGTCCAAGTCTTGTCACCATTGGCTGGAGCGGGTACGTGCCATGTAGATATATCCACGCGACAAACGCTAGCAGCGCCGCATCCGGACCTCTGGGAACGCATGTGGTGGCCGGAGGAGAATCGAACCTGGGCGGGGATGGGTATCGGAGGGTTCAAACCCGTCTTAGCGTGTCCCGGTAAAGGCTCCCCAAGCGGACGCCGGCTTCCGCTGAACCGCCCGGCGCCTGCCGCCGCATAGAACTCAACGCCAAATAGCATTCCCCAGGAGTCACAAGGGGGCTGTGGTTGAATGGCCGCAGTGCCTCCCGGCACTGACATATCGGCTGCGGCCGGGGCGTCCCCGACCGCTGTGAAACGGAGGATCACCCATGGCAGGTTTGGATACGAAGTTCGATAAAGCCTACGAAGGCAAAAGCGTCGAGGAACTGGCCAAAGCACCCGTCGGTGCACTCCAGGGACTCTCCGACGCCGACGCCGAAAAACTCCAGTCCGCGCTCGGCATCAAGACCGTCAAAGACCTCGGCACCAACAAATTTTTCCTCTGGGCCCAAGCGGTGACCAAACTCGCCGAGTAGAGACGGTGCGTCCCGGTATGGACCAAGACGCACCATCTTTTACCACTGTGTTGTTGGATAGCGGCCAACGCTGAACAGCATCGCACAGCCAACCCGACCCAGCCCACAAGTGCAGGGGGAGACCCCGTTACGCTAGGACGTGAGGGGATGTTTCCCTGCTCACAAGGCCCCTTTCCGCCGTTGGCGGGAAGGGGCCTCTGCATTCCCAACCGGCACCATCCACAGAACAGCTCCTGGCCTCAGGCACTACAGCGACCACACTCGGCCGGCCCCTTAACGAGGTCAGCGGACACCCGGACAGGCGCGCCTGCTCCACCAAGAATCCACACTCGCACCGTCCAGCCCCGAACGCCGGAAAGACGCGGGTTGCAAGGGGATCCCCCAACCGGCGGCCTGTGCAGACGACTTTGGACATTCTGTGCAGTCGACTTCGGAAACTGACAACATGTCAGCAGGCTCCCGCGGCACGGTGATCGACCGGCTTACGGGCGGCCTGACCGCAGACTTCGCGTCTTGGATAATACGGTCACAGCGGTCAGGCTAGCCTTGCTCGTGGGGTGGCGAATCATCCCGCCCGGGAAGCAAGCAAAAATTCTTCGACTTGTGTCGATCTGGCCTCGCGCCGTTCGACCTGTGGGTGAGAAGGTCGAAGGGCGACCTTCCAAAACCAAGGAGTATGAAATGGCCAAGTACATGTTGATCATGCGGGCGACGGACGAGTCGTCCGCGAACTTCGCGAACATCGACTTCGCGGAGATCATGGAGAGCATGGGCAAGTTCAACGACGAGCTGATCCGCGCCGGCGTCCTGCTGGCGGCCGAGGGCCTGGACGATCCGAACGAGGGCGTCGTCGTTGACTTCACCGGCGAGACCCCGGTGGTTACAGACGGTCCTTACGGGGAGACGAAGGAACTGTTCGGTGGCTACTACATCCTCGACGTCGCGTCCAAGCAGGAAGCCATCGAGTGGGCCAAGCGGGCGCCGCTCACGGCGGGCAGCAAGACCGAGATCCGCCGCGTGACGACGATCGACGAGTTCCCGCAGGACAACGAGTGGATCCAGAAGGAACGCGCTTGGCGCGAGCAAACCGCGCAGCTCTGACCCGGCGGTGAGCACCACCGAGGCGCGGGGCGCCGTCGAAGCGGTGTGGCGGATGGAATCCGCCCGCATCGTCGGCGCCCTCGCCCGCTACACCGGAGACTTTCCGCTTGCTGAGGATCTCGCACAGGAGGCCCTCGCCGAGGCACTCGTCTCCTGGTCCGTCAACGGAGTACCTGCAGAGCCCGTCGGGTGGCTGCTCACCACCGGCCGCCGCCGGGCCATCGATGCCTTCCGGCGAAGCGCCGTGCGCGACGAAAGGTATGCCCACCTCGCCCGGGGCCTTGACGACTCGACGCCGGGGGCGGACGCCCTGTTCGACCCCGACGCGATCGACGACGACGTGCTCGCGTTGATGTTCATCTCCTGCCATCCGGTGTTGTCGAAGGAGGCGCGGATCGCGTTGACGCTTCGGGTGGTCGGCGGCATGGGCAGCGATGAGATCGCCAAGGCGTTTCTTGTGCCAGTGCCTACGATCCAGGCGCGCATCACACGGGCCAAGAAGACGCTGGCCGCCGGCCGAGTGCCGTTTGCTGTGCCCGAACCGCAGGAGGTGGCGGAGAGGCTTGGCTCGGTGCTTCAGGTCGTCTACCTGATCTTTACGGAGGGCTCGTTCGCGTCGGGTGGCGAGGAGTGGATTCGTGCGGATCTGGCCAGCGAGGCGCGCCGGCTGGCCCGTGTGCTGGTGCGGCTCGCGCCCGAGCCCGAGGTATTCGGGCTGCTCGCACTGTTGGAACTCACCGCCGCCCGATTTCCGGCCCGACTCGATGCCTCCGGGAGCCCGGTGCTTCTTGAGGACCAGGACCGACGCCTGTGGGACCAGTCAGCGATCCGGCGCGGACGTGCGGCACTGGCACGGGCCGTGGGGGCCGGATCTGGACTGGCCGCGTACGGCCTCCAAGCGTCCATTGCCGAGTGTCACGCAGTGGCGCACTCGGTAGCAGAGACCGACTGGCAGCGAATCGTCATCCTCTACGAAGCCCTCGGACGACTGACACCGTCACCTATCATCGAACTCAACCGCGCGGTCGCTGTCGCGATGGCCTCCGGTCCGGCGGACGGCCTCGCGCTGGTCGACGCGATCGAGTCACGGGACGAACTCGCCGGCTCGCACCTGCTCCCCGCGATCCGCGGCGAGATGCTCACCCGGCTCGGCCGTCGCGACGAGGCACGCTCCGCACTCCTGCAGGCCCTTGAACTGTGCGGGAACGCCGCCGAACGCGCGGCACTCCAGCGCAAACTCGACGGTGGCGCCCGGCCATAGGGGTCGCCCGCCGCCGGACCACACTGCCAACGAAGACCTCAACAGTTGTTACCCGAGCTGCTTCACGCGGTCGCCAGTGCCGATGCCAACACAAGCCGGCCCAAACGTAACCGTGTTCTTCGACGGCCTTCCTGCTGAGCGTTGCATAACGGGACCGCCTTACGGGCAGTCCTGTCGCGCGCCTCGGCGCCCGGCTCATACAGTTGAATGGTGCTGTTCGACATGAATTCTCTGATTGATCCGGAGCTGTGGGCCCTGGTCGACGAGTCACGCGCGTTCTACGCGAGTCGGCAGTCTGGTCGCGGCACGAGCAGCCTCGAAGAGCTCCACGCTTTCCAAGCGAAAGCCCCTGCGCCGGCAGTCTGCGACCCCCTCCCGGCTGCCGAGGTCGTTTCAGCCGACGGTCGCGACGTCCCGGTGCGTACTCATATGCCCGTGAGCGGACCGCCCACCGGCGTTGTCTTGGAGATACACACGGGTGGGTTCTTCATGGGCTCGGCGGCCGGCAGCGACCTTCGGAATCGGCGGCTGGTGGATGAGCTGGGGGTCGCCGTGGTCAGCGTCGACTACCGGCTTGCGCCCGAACATCCCTGGCCTGCCGCACCAGATGATTGCGAGACCGCCGCGTTGTGGCTCGCCGAGCACTCTCAAGCGCGTTTCGGCACGACCAGTGTCCTCATCAGCGGGTTCTCCGCGGGATCGACGCTGGCCATGACCACGCTCCTCCGCATGCGCGACCGAGGGCTGACCGCTTTCGGCGGGTGCGTACTTCAGTGCGGAACCTACGACCTCTCCGCCCGGACCCCAGCGGGTCGGTTGATCGCTGACGAGTACTTCCTCGACGCCTACGCCGGAGCGGCGTCGGACCGAACCCACCCCGACCTATCGCCCGTCTTCGCCAACCTCAGGCATCTGCCGCCCGTGCTGATCGTGATCGGCGCGGATGACGTGCTCCTCGAAGACAACCTGGTGATGGCATCACGGCTCGCGGCCGTTGGCAACACCGTCGACCTGCGCATCTACCCTGCCTCGCCGCACGCCTTCACGGGGCACCCGACTTCCATGGCTCGAGCAGCCCTGAGCAGCATCAACGATTGGCTCCTTGAGCGCTCGATCGCCGCGGACTGACCATCCGCCCTCTGCCCTCCGGAGTCAGTGCACGCTGAGGGATCCCCCACCGGGGCACGCGGTGAAGCAGAAGAACAGCGTCCCTCCTGGTGGAATGACCGATGACGCCCTTCATTTTGGACCAGGACCGCCGACGAGATCCTGGTCCAGGTGTCCGGTGGACCTTAACTCTTGAGGGCCTCTGCGATCTGCAGAGCGGTCTGGGCAGGCGTGAGGTGGCTGGCGTCGACCACCTCGGCCTCGTCGGGCAGCCATGTGCGGGCGGCCTCGGCGTACGCCTCAAGGTATTTGAGACGGAACGGGGAATTGGGGCCAAGAACAGTGTCACCAGCGATGCGCCGGCGGAGGGTGTCTTGGTCAGCATGGAGAACGAAGTGCCGTAACGGAATGGCATGTTGGGCAAGGCCTGCGCTTATTTCGCGCCAGTACGCCTCAACCAGGACAGTCATGGGCATCACCAGTGTGCCTCCGGTGTACTCGAGTACGCGGCGGGCTGTCTCGACTACGAGCGGGCGCCACGGCGGCCAGTGCTGGAAGTTGTCCGTCTTCGGCAGCCCCGGGGTAATGTCCATGAGTGTCTCGCCGACCTTCTCGGCGTCGAACACCCGTGAATCCGGGATCAGCTGCTGCACGAGTGCGCTCGTCGTCGTCTTGCCGGCGCCGTGGGTGCCGTTGAGCCAAATGATCATGGTCCGAACTTTAGTGCCACGAAGTGTCCGTCATGCGGCGCTCGTTAGCCGAACAATAAGCGGCCCGCCTCGGTTCATTCGATAACTGCAGGAACCCCAGCTTCATTGAGAAAGTTCGTCCATTGGCCCGGACCGCAGCCCGCGTCGAGTACCAAACCCTCGACACCGCCCGCCCAAGTCGCCACCAGTTGACGATCTGAAGGGTGCACAGCATCCATTGAAGCAAAGCGTTCGACGTATTCCACCGCTCTGCGTGAATACGCATCGCAAACAACGTTGACCATGCGTTCGAGTCTAGGCAAGCTACGGATAGGTGCCCGGTAGCCGATCCTGCATCGAACCGATTTAGTGGACCGAAAATCCTCCATCAACGGTGACTAACTGCCCGATGACGTAGGTCGATGCAGCGCTGGCTAGAAAAACTGCTGCACCTGCGAAGTCCTCCGGCGTGCCATTTCGCCCGACGAGTGTGCGCTTGGCCAGAGCTTTGACGGCATCCGGGTCCGAGCTGAGGCGCTTGTTCAAGGGGGTTTCTACGAAGCCTGGTACTAATACGTTCGCGGTGACACCGTATGGCGCCCAAGCCTCGGACTGCGATCGGGCCAAAGCCTCGATTGCAGCTTTCGAAACTCCGTAGGCGCCACTTGAAGCGAACGCACGGCGTGCCTGTTGAGAGCTGATGTGAATGATTCGGCCGAAACCGCGTTCTGCCATTCCTGGTGCCAGGCGCTGCCCGAGGATAAACGGGGCCTCGAGATTCACCTGCATGGTCGTATCCCAGGTTGACTCGTCGAGGTTGGGCATGGCCGGGCGAAGATTGATACCGGCAGAGTTCACCAGGATGTCGACAGCGCCGGCAGCATTGGCAAGGGCGTGTGCCCCCTCGCGGGTCGAGAGGTCTACGACGATGCCATCACCGGACCCTCCTACCTCGCGTATTTCCTCCACTGTCGCGTCGATAGCCACCGCGGTCCGGGCTGCGATAAGCACGTGTGCGCCCGCTCCGCTGAGCGCGAGTGCAATTGCTTTGCCGATACCTGAGCTTCCTCCCGTCACGAGTGCCACGCGCTTATGCAAGCCGAAGAGATCACGAAGGTACGTCGACGAGTCCATCGCATGAGCGTAGCGCTGGTACCTCGCGTTCCATGCACTTGGATAAGTCACAGTTGATTGTCCGTAAGCCGGTCCTCCACCGGCCGCTATTCAGTCCCATGGAGCGCTGACCAAAATGTCAGTTTCAGAAGTCGTCTGCACGGAATGTCAGAAGCCGTCCGCACTCCGTCATTACAGCGACCATTGCGTGATCCGAAGGTTTTGCGGAGGGAACCGCTCCGGCCAGCTGTTGCGCTGCTTTGTCGGCCGGCCGGGCGCTGTTTGGAGCGGGTGGCCACCGCCTATGGAATGAGTGCTTCTTCTATCCGTGCGTCTCTGAACCTCGAGAACAGAAGCACGAGGGAGGCCAGGAGCAGGAAGGCGGCGGCGGCCCAGAGCGCCGTATCGGTACCCGCGACTGTGGCTATGACGCCGCCCAAGGGGGCTCCGATGACGATCATTCCCCGGTTCACCGACCGTCTCGTGGCACTCATGCGGGCTATGAGCCTGTCCGGCGTCACAGCCTGCTGGTAGCCCATTTCCAGTGGCCCTTCGACTCCCATGGCCATGCCGAATAGCAGCTGCCCGAAGCCGGCCAGAGCAAACGCAGCCCACAACTCTCCCGGCCAGTGCAGCGGAGAACCGTAGATCTCTCCGGTGCGTTCCCCGCCGGCGGCGAGGGGCGCCAACGCCACCAAAGCGATAGCAAAGGGTTGGGCCAGACGCGCCGCAACCATGGCGTTGCCCGTACCCCATCGGTGCCCCAGTCGGGTGGACAGTGTGGTGCCGGCGACGGCCCCGATGCCGGAACACCCCATCACCAGACCCAACCCCAAGGCGCCCAACCGAAGGTCATTCAGAATCACAGTCGGCAAGACAGCCCCGAGGATGGCGGAACCGATGAACCATATGTGGGTACTCCACGCCAAGGGCGCCAGATGGGAATGGCCATAAACCCACCGCAGACCCTCCGCGACCTTTCGATGAAGTCTTTGTTTGCTTCGAACCGGCACCCGGCCGGATGGCCGTTCCAGGGTAACGAGCACCGCTGCCGAGAAGAAGTACGAGACAGCATCCAAAAGAAGAGCCACGGGGGCGCTCACCACTGCGACCAGGCCACCGGCTACGGCGCTTCCCGTTGTTTGGGCCACGGTGTCGCTCTGCTGGAGTCGGGCGTTTGCCTTTGTCAGTAGGGGTCTGGGGACCAGTTGGGGGATGAAGCTCTGATACGCAGCGTCACTGGTCAGCGCGAGGGTTCCAAAGACGAACATGAGAATCAGCAGCGTCGGAACCGAGAGGGCCCCCGCCACTGCCGGGACGCATACGGCCGCGAGGATCAGGCCGCGGCCGAGGTCTCCGCCGATGAGCACCGTTCGGCGGGGGAACCGGTCAATCCAGACTCCGGCAACCAGCCCGAACAGTAGATATGGGGTCCACCTGGCAGCATTGACCAGACCCTGGTCCAATGGTGTGCCGTTCATTGTCACCAAAATCAGAACGGATAAAGCCAAGGTGGTTATGTAGGTGCCGAAATCGGACACCGTCGAGGCCAGCCAGAACCTGACAAAGGCCGGATAGCGGCGAAGCTTCGGCTCCATTGCCGAAGAGCCGATGTCCGAGACTCCCATGTTTCCCCCAATCACCTGGTAGCCATAGAGCCTAGCGGTCATAATGCGGGACATAGGGAGCATAGAGAAACAGGGGCGCCCGAGGGCGCCGCCAGCCGCCCGTTAGCCGGTCGATCACCGTGCCGTAGGAGCCCGTCGGCACGGTCCGCGCAGTTGCTGGCCGGGGCCTGTGACTTTCAGCGATAAATGGCGGCGTTTTCACAGCGCTATTTGGCGCAGGGGGGGTAGCCCGCAAGGGGATCCTTTACCGGACACGAAGGCGCGAATTCGCGATGGTGGACCGCTTGGTTGCTAGATGCTGTCCCATGGGCTGGATTCGTAAATCTCCCCGATGGCATGAACAGCCGCTTCGTCGTTGAATACAACTGTGCCAATCCTTGAGACGCCGCTGACGCCGACAGAATTCGTGACGAATGCTCCGGAGAATCCGGAAATATCGTTGAGCGTGACGGGCTGTCTGCGAGTCGTGATTCCTGCGTTAGCAAGAGCCGTGTCAAGTATCTGCCAAGTGATCCCGTATAGCGATGGTGCTGATGGCCAGACGAGGGTTCCGTCGCCGTCAATGAAGGCGATATTGGCTGTGGCCGTCTCGGAGATCTCGCCGTCCGCGGTCGTGAGAAGTGCGTCATCGAAGCCCTGCCGGGTTGCCAAGCGACCAAAGTACAGCTGGCCAAAACTGCCCACATGTTTGATGTGCGCGGCGGGCCGTTGATAAATGACCGGTAGAAGGCCAACCGGTGCGGAGGATGGGGCAACGGGCGGACGTACAGCGGTCATGACCCGCATTTTCCCCGACTCGCTCTCAAAGAGCGTCACCCGGAGGTATGAATGAGGCGCATCAATCGCGGCGTCCCGGACCCTGTCCAGGACGATCGCAGGATCAACGACGGTTCCGTACAACTCAGCGTGAGCGGATTGCAGACGATCAAGATGGAAGGAAAGCCCCCGTACGCGCCCGCCGCGAATCTGCATCGCGGTGAAATGCCCGTAGTTGACCAGAGCGAGTTGTGAAAGCGTTTCGTCGACAATTTCACGGCCGTCAACTCTGATACTTACGTTGTCAGTCATCTCATCAGCCTATGGCAGGGCTGAAGTCGCCAACTCGCACCGACTACGACTGGGAGAACTGCTTGGGCTGGTGGCTGTGCGGTTCCCTCTGGGGAACCTAAAGGAGCATTTCTGTGCCGGTTGATCCGCCACTTCGTCCCGGAAGGGGCGTCCCGGTATGGGCGTGTTCGAATCGTCCCGTAAGCCGATGGGTCAACGGACGCGAGCCATCATTCTCGATGGCTCTGTCAGCTCGGTGAAGCCGAATTGGGCGTAAAGCCCGTGAGCATCGCCGGTAGACAACAGAATCCGTTTTAGTTCTAGAGCTTCCAGGTCCGCCACGACGCCAGCCGCGAGCATTTTGCCGATGCCTTGGCCGCGGGCTTCGGTCGCCACGAACACATCGCAAAGCCAAGCAAACGTAACGCCGTCAGTCACGACACGAGCGTAAGCAATCTGCTCTCCCGTCCCGATGTCGTAAACCCCGTAGTTCCGGGAGGCGTCGATAGCTGCATCCTGCTTCTCACGAACCCGGCCTTGCGCCCAATATGACTGCTCGCTGAGCCACAGGTGCACGCGGGCACGATCAACTCTGTCCGCTTCGGCGGAGAAGAAATAGCGCTCAGTCATGACAACACCCTAGGGGAACCAGGTAAGGCGACTCGGACCAACGCGTGCCAACGGCCGTTCCAGTGAAGGTTCCCCTTACGGTGCAGGCACTTATCTTTTCAAAGTGCAGAAGCATTTCAGTGGGAGCGTGGCAGGAATTATTTAAGGCTTGGGTCGCGAATGGAAATTCCCACTGGGGCGGTCGGGCTGCTGCAGAACCCTTCTTGAGGTGTGCACGTAGAATGTGCCCCACGGAGATTCGCCCGCGGAACCTTGACGTCGCGGTCGAGGGCGGTGTCGCTGAACCGGGTCTGCCTACCACCGACGCTCCTTGCCCGAGAATCGACCGCCCGCGGCTAACGAAGGAATACGTAGCCGGTTCATGACGAATCAGCGGGGATACCGTCATCGGCGACAACCGGAATCCCGTCAGCACCGGGCAGCCCACCCGATTATTGGAGCCAGGTGGGCTGCGAATGCCAACGGGACCAGCGGGGTAGAAACCAGCGAAGGCTGTCCCCACGGCGGCTGCGCCCCGGAGGCACTTCGTGGGATCATCCGTTTATTGCTGCGAGGCGCCAACCATAGTTGCCTTCTCCATTCTTTCGGACTTCGGGCTGTCGGCCAGTTTCAGCCAGATGACTCCGGCGATGATCACGGCCAACCAGAATGCGCGTGCCGGGGTGAGTATTTCGTCGAAGAAGACCGGCCCGAGGACGGCGGCGCCGACCGAGCCGATTCCGGCCCATACTGCGTAACCGATCCCCACGTCGATCTTCTTGAGTGCGACGCTGAGGCAGAACAGCGTCAAAAGGAAGAACACTAGGGCGGAGATCGACCAGCCCAGGACGTTGAATCCTTGGCTGCCGGCGACGCTGAGAGCGTAGCCGACTTCAAATACTCCGGCCAGGAGCAAGACAAGCCATGCGCCGGTGTCTCTCTGGTTGGTGACGGGTATTGCGCCCATTGGTCAGTCCTTTCGAGAAGGGTGGAAGGAAAAGTGGAAGGTCTGGCGCGGCAGGGCTAGCGCCGCATACTTTGTCACGCGGCGCCACCGAGCTGGAGGCCGACAACGCCGACGATGACGATTCCGATGCCGGCTCCCTGTCGCCAGTTCAGACGCTGGCCGAAGAGCATGGCGCCCAGGATGGTGATGCCGATCCCGGCGACCGAGACCCAGAGCGCGTAGCCGACACCCACATCGAAGGTCAGGAGTGCCAGGCTGAGGAAGAAGGTGGCGATTGCGCCGCTGACGAGTGTGGTGATGGTCCACCACAAGCGGGTGAAGCCTTGTGCCTTGCTCGCTGCGAGAGCGACCGCAATTTCGAAGATCACGGCGACTCCCAGGTAGATCCAATTCATGATTTGTTCCCTTTCGTAGGTGTTGCTGGGGTAAGTGGCGCGTTGACGCCACCCTGTCTGAGGTGCATAAATCGTTGGAACGGATCCAGTCCGTGTTCGACGGGAAGCCGGTGCATCATGTCGGCGAGCTGGGTGCGGTCGATTCCGTACGCCGCATAGCCGCCGCGGTAGTCGAATCCCTGCTCGGCCACGATGTCGCTGTCCACGGCAACGTATATTCGGCCGACGCGGTGGTCGATGGCGAAGCGGTAGCACAGGCCGCACGGTTCGCCGGTTGCCAACAGCCAAGTGCCTTGCAGGTCGCTGAGCCCCTGGCCGCGCATGGCAGCGCGCATGGCCACGATCTCCGCATGGGCGCTCGGGTCCCCGGTCTCGTGGGCGAGGTTGACACCTGGTGCGGAGACGTAGCCGTCAGGGCCGACGAGAACCCCGACGAATGGCAGGCCGCCGGCTTCGACATGGCGGACGCCGAACTCCACCGCTTCTTCCATGAGACCGAGAAGTTCCGCGTGGGTGCGGTTCACGACTGCGGCTCCCGCGTGGTCGCCTCATCGATGGCGTGCTTCAGCCGATCGGCATTTAGCACCCCCGGGTAGAGCCTTCCGTTGACACGGAAGCTGGGAACAGCCCTTACTCCCACCGACTCGGACGCATACTCCTGGTCGGCAAGCTGCCTGGAACGCCGCTCCTCGCTCCCGAGCGCCCGTATCGCCTCCTCACGGTCAAGGCCAACCGTCGTTGCAACGTTGATGATCACCTTGTCCTGGCCAATGTCGCGGTCCTGCTGGAAGAACGCCCGGAACATCGCCGCCGAATACTCCTGCCCGATCCCGCGCTCGTTCGCCAGTTGTAACACCATGAACGCCTTAATCGTGCGTGGCTGCGGGGACACCGAGGGCAGGATGATGTCCATGCCCAGCCGGCGCGCCATCGGGTAGACGGCCCCGTCCCACATCCGTGGCAGGTAGTCGTCCTCTGGCCGTAAGGTCGGCACCGGATCGGGACGCAATTCAAACGACCGGATCTCGACCTCCACATCGCGGTCCCGCTGCAGTTCGGCCACTGCCTCCTCGACCAGGAAACAGAAAGGACACACGTAATCCATAAATATCTCGACCTTGGTACTCATTCGATCCAACTCCTTCGTAAAGTTTCTGCATGTACATGCATGTAATATGGCGTGGCTTTGTCGCACCACTGAACGCCTAAACCACTAAGGGGAGGTGAGGTTGCTAATGTCTCGCAGTGCACCGGTCAGCTGGTGTGCATCGAGCTCCGGAAAGTACGCGCCCATGTTGCCCAGAAGCTCACGCACCCGTTCCTCGTAGATGCCGCGCACCTCCCGGAGCATCGCTTCCCCGCGCTCGGTGATGACCGCATAGACTCCGCGCCCATCATCAGGGCAGGTGTCGCGGTACGTCAGGTTCTTTGCTTCTAGGCGACTCACCAGGCGTGTGGCGGAGCTCTGGTTCAGGCCTATCCGCTGGGCAAGCTCGTTGACACGCAATTCCTTATCGGAGGCTTGGCTGAGATGCACAAGGGCGCGGTAGTCGGTGAGACCGATCCCCCTGGTATCCGTCAGCCACTTGCCGAGGCTGGCATCCATTGCCGAGGCAAACACGGCGACCTGGGACCAGGCCGCACTGAGGCCCCCTACCGATGTTGGGTCTTCATGATTAGATACCTGCATGTGCATGCAAGTACCGTATCGCTATTTTGTGACGTCTGGCAAATTCGTCACCGGCCCCCCTATGGGATCCCTGCTGTCGAGTGCCAAGCAGGCCAAATCTGTGACTTTCAGCGATAAATGACGGCGTTTTCACAGCGCTATTGGCGCACGGGAAAGCCCGCAAGGGGATCCGTTACCGGGCGTTCTCTGGTGCTTGGTTGCTGGCTCCCCGGACGTGTCCTTCGCGCACGCCGCTTTACTCAGCACGCGAGCTTCGCTTCAAGGTCTGCTCGATGCATCGAAGCCCTAAGCAAGCACGTGGCCCCCGAGCGTTCGCGTACGTCCGCCAGAGCTGCCCGACGTCCACACACACTCCCCGCCCGTCCGTTAGCCGATCCCGTAACAGGAAGGGTGAACGGGCGCCGGGAATCAGCGAAGATGGGGGCATGAGGATTGGAGAACTCGCGAGGAAGACTGGCGTCAGCGTCAGGTCGTTGCGCTACTACGAACAGCAAGACCTACTTGAGCCGCAACGCACTTCGGCAGGCCACCGTTTTTACTCGATCCAGGACGAGCGACTTGTGCTTCAGATCCAAGACTTGTTTGAAGCTGGTTTTTGCAGCTCCGTAATTCGCACACTGCTTCCCGCCCTGGTCAATCCCCTAAGAAACCGTGATCTGCTCCGGGCCTCCTTAACTGCTGCGCAGGCGCGGCTGAAGAGCGAGAAGGAATCCGTCGAAACCGAACTTCTAAAACTGAAACGGCTGGGGGATCGATACGGGCTTGCACCTGACACGCATGTCACCCTCCAAAATGATGGACATGACTCCTTCACAGCAGCCCAAGCAATTGCGTTTGATCATCGAAACAGACGACTTCGATAGCGCCCTACGCTTCTACCGCGATGTCCTCGGCCTGACGGAACAGCCCGCTTTCGCAACTGAAGGTGAGGATCGAGTGTCAATACTGAACGTCGGCGCGGCGACAATTGAGCTCGCCACACCCACACACGTTCGCAACATTGACGCTATCGAAAACGCACCATCTGCCGAAGGGCCTACGCTCCGAATCGCCCTCGAGGTGGACAACACCGAAGCTGCGATGACCTCCGCCGAAGAGTTTGGGTTGAAGGTGCTCGCGCCCCCAATCAGAACTCCGTTCGAGACCATCAACGGAAGAGTGCAAGGTCCTGCTGGCTGGCAGCTGACCTTCTTCCAAGAACTTGAAACACTGCAAGAACGCACCAGCAGAAAAGGCTTCACCACTGACGTCCATCGCGCCCGCTAAAGGATCCTTCTGCGGCACGTTCCGCTAGGCTCCGGATTATGTCATCCTCCTGGACCATCCTGATCTCACTTCACGCAATCGCCGCCAGCTACTCACTGATTTTCGGAGCAGTGAATCTGTTGCGCCGGACCAAAGGCGGCAGCGTCCACCGGGCCGTGGGCCGAATCTGGGCTGTTTCTATGTATGTCGTGGTGCTGACCTCGTTCGGAATCAGGACCATCGACGGCGGGTTCAATTGGCTCCACGCACTCTCAGTGCTGACGTTCTGCACACTGACGGCAGGACTGTGGGCCATCTGGAAGAAAAACATCAAGGCCCATCGCAGTTTCATGACCGGTAGCTACTTCGGTTTGATCGGCGCTTTCGTGGGCGTCCTGGCAGTGCCCTCGCGCCGCATTCCACAGCTCGCCATCCACGAACTCCCCCTGCTGGGGCTGTTGATCCTGGTCCTGCTGGCCACCGCCGCACTCACGGTCATCGGCATCGCCCAGCTCCACAAAACACCGTCGGTCCCCATCAACTAGTCCCGGCCCTATACCGCAGCATGGGAACCAAGAGCAGGAACAGAACACTGCGGTACTCGCAGGCGGTCAGGATCCACGGACTTCAAAGTTCCGTACGCCGATTCCTTCAGCGGACGCAGCGGCGTCCGCTGAGCCAGCGGCTTGCAGGCACCGGCATTGGGCGGACGGACACTAAGCTTCGTGCGTGGCCCGAACGGACGCTGATAAACTCCTGCCGTGCAAAAGCAACCACGGTCGACCAGAGAGCTACGCGGCGCGGCAGCCTTGCTCATTGCACAGGGTGTTCTCATGGAGGGCCTCGTATTCGTCGGGCTCTTTGTCCTCTTAGCCCTAGGCGTCGCCCAGGACGTCATTACCCGGAACGCGACGATATTCGCCCTGCCCTACCTGCAGGACAACCTCTATCTCATGATGGCAATGAGCGGCGTCTTCGCGATTCTCCGGGTGATCGGCGGTATTGCACTCTGGCGGGACCGCCTATGGGGCCTTGCGCTTTCACTCATCAACTGCGTAGTCACGCTCGTACTAATGATTTTTCTTTTGCCCGCCGGACTCGCTGACGGGCTACTGTCAGGTGCCGCGCTCGTGCTCATGCTTCACGGATGGCTGGGGAAGGAGCGCACCGGAGCCCGATCCGTCAGGGAAGCGAACTTGCAATCTCATCCTGAGGCCGGTGTCCGCTAAAGGATCCTCTTACGCGCGGGTGCGACACTAGGCGATCACTGAACGCCGGCAAATAGCGACTAAATCCAGAGCCTAGCTCCATGACCGAGTTGGAAAGTCAGCCCTGCAGGAGCCGTCCACTCACGTGGCACGCTGTCCAGGTCGTCAAATCACCGCGTGGGCAGCCAGCGGTGGCACCGATCACCAGGCTGGCTGCTGAGTTAGGCTCACCGTATGAAGTACCAAGCCTGCCACCGGGCTCGGCCTGAAGACCAGATCCACCACAATCTGTTGTGCGTGGCTGCTTCAACATGCAACGGCAGCTCGGACTCATGGAGTGGGCCGGGCTTTCGGTCTGACGAATAGGGGAATCGCATGGACTTCTTTGAGACGATCATGTTCCCGTTCAAGTGGTTTGTCTCCATCATCATGGTGGGCTTCCACGAAGGACTGAGCGCCATTGGCCTGCCTGAGGCATCCGGCTGGACCTGGACACTTTCCATCATCGGGCTCGTGCTGGTCATCCGCGCCGCCCTGATTCCCGTATTCGTTAAGCAGATCAAGGCGCAGCGCGGCATGCAGCTCCTGCAGCCGGACCTGAAGAAGCTTCAGGACAAGTACAAAGGCAAGACCGACCAGCTGTCCCGCCAGGCCATGTCCCAGGAACAGATGGCCATGTACAAGAAGCACGGGACCAACCCGTTCTCGGCATGCCTTCCCATGCTGATCCAGATGCCGTTCTTCTTTGCGCTCTTCCAGGTTCTGTCCGGCATCAGCACGAACGCCCGTGAAGGTGAGGGTGTTGGCGCGATGAGCCACGAACAGGTACTGCAGTTCGATGAGTCCAGCATCTTCGGCGCTCCGCTGTCAGCGGTGCTACTGCGCAACGACTCCGGCAATGTCGCCGTCACGGTCCTAACTATCGTGATGATCCTGGCCATGACGGCCTCGCAGTTCATCACCCAGAAGCAGATCATGGCCAAGAATATGTCCGAAGAGGCCATGGCCAGCCCCTTTATGCGCCAACAGAAAATGATGCTCTACATCCTGCCCGTCGTCTTCGGCGTGGGCGGCATCAATTTCCCCATCGGTGTCCTCATCTACTGGACCACCACCAACCTCTGGACCATGGCACAGCAGTTCTTCGTCATCCGACGCATGCCCACCCCAGGATCACCGGCGGCGAGGGCCCTCGCCGAACGCCGTAAAGCGAAAGGCCTGCCTACTCTGCCCATCTTGGAAGGCAGGAAGACCGAGGAGGAAACACAAGCCGGAGCAGCAGCTTCAGCTATCGAAGGGAGGGGCCAGCGCCTCCAGCCGCAGCGTAAGAACAGGAAACGGAAATAGTCTCCTAGGCCGTCGACCTTCTCGATGTGTGGACCAACTCGCCCATTTGGCGCGCTCACTCTCCTGATCGAAGCCGCCGCACGTCGAGTACGCCCGGTAGGGGATCGGCTTGCGGGCCTTAGCCACGCAATGGAAATAGAGTCATTGGATGCTAACGCCACAACCGACTGATCGATTGCAGTTCCGGGAGATGACTGATGCGGACCTCGACAACATGACCGCGTTGCTCGCAGACCCCGAGGTGATGCGCTTCTACCCTGCACCCAAGTCTCAGGAGGAAGCAGCAAGCTGGATTCATTGGAACCAGGAGAACTGCGCGGAGCACGGGTACGGCCTGTGGATTATCGAGACGCATGACGGAGAGTTCATAGGCGACTGCGGCCTGACCTGGCAGCAAGTGAACGGCGCGCAGAAGCTTGAGGTCGGGTACCACGTGCGTTCCGACCTACACGGCCAGGGGTACGCGACGGAAGCAGCCGCTGCTTGTCGCGACTACGCCCGAGAACATATTGAAGCCACCGAACTGATAGCTATCATCCATCCGGATAACCGAGCTTCTGAGCGGGTAGCTGAGAAAATCGGAATGCATCGCGTCGCTGATGATCGAGGCGGGAGCATCCCCGTCCGAACAGTCCTCAGCATGCAGCTGTAGACACGTCCGACTCTGTCCGCTGGAGGATCTCAGCGTGCATGGCTCTGACTGCTCCGCCCCCTAAATCATCGTGGCGATGGTGCTTCCCAGTTCCCCAATGCGCTTTTCGTTGCGCTGGTAGTGGGTCCACTGACCGATTCGATGACTTGTCACCAGACCGGCGCGTTGCAGGATCGCCATAAACTGCGAGGCTGTCGACTGAGACACCCCGGCCCTGGCCTGGATGTGCTTCAAACACACACCAACCTCCTCAGCGGGCCTTTCCTGCGGTGGGAAGGACCCGGGTTCTTTCAACCAGCGCATGATGCATAGTCGCGTCGGGTGCCCCAACGCCTTGAAGACCTGCACTAGCTCGTCTTCACTCAAACCAGTCATCGCACCATGATATCGGCACTTCCCGATCTTTCGATACCGTGATACACATTAGATCGGTAATTAACGATATCGCGATTAGGGGCGGGTATGGGTACGAAGACAGCGGTAGTGGTGGGGGCGCGCGGTGTTATCGGCGGGAAGCTGGTAGCGCACCTTGAACAGCTCGGGAACTGGGATGTCATAGGGCTTTCCCGACGCGGCGGAGTGGACAATGGGCGCGTTCGGCACATCGCGGTAGATCTGCTTGACCGGGGTGACGCAGAGGCGAAATTGTCCGGGCTCTCGGATGCGACGCACGTGTTCTATGCCGCATACCAGGATCGCCCCACGTGGGCTGAGTTGGTGGCTCCGAATCTGGTGATGCTCATGAATGTCGTTGAGACGATCGAGGCCGTGGCACCACACCTCGAGCATGTGTCGCTCATGCAGGGATACAAGGTGTATGGGGCACACCTCGGGCCTTTTGCAACCCCGGCGAGGGAGGACGCTCCTGCGCATATGCCGCCGGAGTTCAATGTCGACCAGCAGCAGTTCCTCGAAGCCCAGCAAGACGGCAAAACCTGGACCTGGTCAGCCCTACGCCCATCCGTGGTGTGCGGGATCGGGCTCGGCAATCCCATGAACCTCGCGATGGTGATCGCCGTCTACGCGTCCATTAGCAAGGAACTCGGTATCCCCTTGCGGTTCCCGGGCAAGCCAGGCGCCTACACCAGCCTCATCGAGATGACCGACGCTGGCCTCCTTGCGAAGGCCACCGTCTGGGCAGCAACCGAGCCCAGCTGCGCCAATCAGGCCTATAACATCACCAACGGCGACCTTTTCCGCTGGGACAGCATGTGGCCCAAGATTGCAGCGTTCTTCGACCTCGACACTGCCCCACCCCTGCCCATGTCCCTGGCCACCATCATGGACGACAAGCAAGAGCTTTGGCACACCATGGTGCACACGCACGACCTTCAACCGGTTCCCTACAAAGACGTCTCCTCCTGGAGCTTCGGGGACTTCGTCTTCGCCTGGGACTACGACGTCCTGTCCGACAGCTCCAAATCCCGCCGCGCCGGCTTCCATGAATACGTCAGCACCGAGGACATGTTCATGGACATCTTCCAGGACCTCCGTAACCAACGCATCATCCCTTAGCGCCCGCTTGAGGATCGGCTTACGGTACTGCTTATTTAGCCCGGGGCGGTGGTTGCGGCATCCGGGGTCTGCCCTGTCCGACGGTTGGCCTCGGAAGGCATTGCACGTTAGCGTCCCTGACATGAATGTCACATATCCTCCGAAACTCATGCCCGGCGATTTGATCCGAGTTGTCGCGCCGGCCCGGAGCCGGGCAATGGTAGCCGAACATGACCACAGCGCCCTGATCGAGCAACGGTTCGCTCAGATGGAACTGCGCATCTCGTACGGGTCCCACGTGGACGAACGTGACAGCCTTGACTCCTCCTCGATTGAGTCCAGAGTCTCTGACATTCACGCTGCTTTCGCGGACCCAGAGGTGGCAGGTATCCTCACCGTCATTGGTGGGTTCAACAGCAACGAACTACTTCCCTACCTGGACTGGGACATGATTGCGGCCAATCCAAAGATCCTGTGCGGCTACTCGGATATCACGGCCTTGCAGAACGCCATCCTCGCCCACACCGGACTGGTGACTTACTCCGGCCCACACTGGTCCAGCTTTGGAATGAGAGACCATTTCGAGCAAACTCGACAGTGGTTCATTGAAACCCTCCTGGACAACCGGCCCCTGGACTTGAAACCTTCCGAATTGTGGACCGACGACGATTGGTTTCTTGACCAGGACAACCGGAACACTCTCGCCGGAGACGGCTGGTGGGCGCTCCAGCCGGGCACGGCGTCCGGCCGCGTCGTCGGCGGCAATCTATGCACGCTTAATCTGCTCCAGGCGACGCCTCACATGCCGGCCCTCGATGGTGCGCTGCTCTTCCTTGAGGATGACTACGAGAGTCATCCGGCAACGTTCGCCCGTGACCTGACCTCCCTTTTGCAGGTGCCGGATGCCAGAGGTATCACGGGACTGGTCATTGGCCGCTTCCAGCGGGCAAGCCAGATGACCCGGGACCTTCTGGAGCAAATCGTCAGGACCCAGCCGGGCCTCAGAGGGCTTCCCGTCCTGGCCAATGCTGACTTCGGACACACACAGCCGCAGATCACGCTGCCCATTGGCGGCCGAGCCGAGCTGACAGTCGGGCCAACCAACAGACTCCGCATTACCGCGGACTAGCCAACAGCAGGAGCAAGAGTGAGATCGCCCGCTAAAGGTTCCGCTTCCGGACATCCCCGTTTCGGGTACCTCTTCGCTCCTGCTTCGTTGAACTTAACTGGGCGAAGAAATCCATATCTCTCCACTGGTGAGAGTCCGGGCAAGGCATTCGGCAATACGTACCGCGTCTTTTTCCGTCGAACCTGGCAAGAGTCTCATCCCAAGCTGCGAGGCCGGCAGGTCATTAGAAACAACTGCTCTTTATCTGGGATGACTTGCGCCGACGTTCCAGGAGCCGTCGCCGCTGGAGGAACGACGGAACGAATCCGACGGCGACGCAGCGCACCCCGCCAGAAGCAGAGCAAAGACTGGCACGATTATCTTCGGAAGCTTGCTCCAGTAAATGAGGCGACGGGGTCTGCGCTTCACCTCAGGACTTGCTCCGCTAGGAGGCCAGCCGGTCATTTTGATGATTCAAACGGCATGATTGAACTGAACCACGAACTGCGAGAATCCGGTAGGTCCTTCGTTGCGGGCGATTCATGGACTAGACCGAAAACCGTCCCGGTAGAGGTTCCCCAGTCGACACGTTCACTAGACAGGATGGTATGCACCACTTGCGCTGAGGGCTAAGCTACGCCTGATGACACTTGAAGAGTCCGGCAGCGGTAACGGTCGTCGAATCCCACCCGGGACGCCTAAGTGGCTTATCCCCGCCCTCACGGTCGCTTTTGCTCCGACTGCTCTTAGCCTATTGGTCATTGCAGCAACCTACGCTGATGGTGCCGTCGTCAACGTCTTGTCACTGATATCCGGGCTGATATCACTGGTGCTGACTGTACGGATGGCCCGGCTGTGGCGGCAGCAAAGGAAAGACTCACGCAACCAGCCCTCGGAGTGACACCTCTTACCCATGACGTTGCCCCCCGCCTAGCGGCAGAGCTCCCGAATTGCCCTCCAACAACAGCTGACTGGATGAGAGACTGACGCCATGCGCAAACTGACCTTCGGCATGAACCTGAGCCTGGACGGCTACATCGCCGCGCCCGGCGACGACCTCGGCTGGAGCGTACCGAGCGACGAGCTGTTCCAATGGTGGTCCGACCGGGTGGGGGCGACGGGCCTGGCGCTGTACGGGCGCAAACTGTGGGAGACGATGAGCTCCCACTGGCCGACCGCCGACCAGCAGCCTGGCGCCACACCGGCGCAGGTCGAGTTCGCCCGCCGCTGGCGGGACATGCCGAAGGTGGTGTTCTCCTCGACGACCAGCACGGTCGACTGGAATACCCGCCTGGTCACCGGCGACGCGGTCACCGAGATCACCCGGCTCAAGGCCGACGACGGCGGCCCCATGGACATCGGCGGTGCCACACTCGCCGCGGCGGCCATGCGGGCCGGGCTGATCGACGAGTACGCGCTCGTCACCCATCCGGTCCTGGTGGGCGGCGGCACGCCGTTCTTCACAGCCCTGGACAACTGGGTGAACCTGAGCCTGGTGGAGACCCGGACGTTTCCCGACGGTGTGGTCCTTACCAGGTACGAGACCAGGCGCTGAGTGCCCGACGTCGAATCCGCGCGGGCTTCGGGCCACCAAAGGATCTCGTGGCGCTGTGTTCCGAGGCGATCGTGACGTTCCTGCCGGATCCTGTTCTTCACCGCAGACGATCCGTTCGGATAGGGATCCTCCAGCGGACGTCTCCGTCGTAGAACGCTGGTCCCGCACTCCTTCAGTCGCCCAAGAGTCTGCGTTCGTAAGCGAACGCAATCAGTTGCAGTCTGGTGCGCAGAGCCAGCTTGTCTAGGACGCTTCGTAAGTGTGTTTTCACTGTCGCATCGGAAACGAACAAGGCTTCGGCTATGTCCCTGTTGCTGAGTCCTTTGGCGGCTAGGAGAAACACATCCCGTTCACGGACCGAGAGGACGTCCAGCACCGAGAGATCCGGACCCACACTAGGACCGCGGCTGGCGGCGTGTTCGAACAGCGAGTGCACGGATCCTGGGGCTATGACTGAGTAGCCGGAATGAACGGTCCTGATTGCTGCGAGCAGGAATTCGGGTTCGGCGCTTTTGAGCAGGTATCCGCTCGCCCCGGCCTGGACTGCATCCAGAACGGCGTGATCGCGGTTGAAGGTAGTAAGCGCAATTATCCGGGGCCTGTCAGAGTTACACGCGTCCGCGTCGCTGATGATTTGGCGGGTGGCGGCGACTCCGTCCATGACAGGCATGCGCAGGTCCATGAGCATCACATCCGGACGTCTTTCGGCTGCTAGTGCCACCGCCTGTTCCCCGTCCGCGGCCTGGCCGGAGAACTGCATATCGCTTTGGCTTTCAATGAGCATCCGGATACCGGCCAGGAACAGCGGCTGGTCATCGACCAACGCGACGCTAATTTGCGTTGCGGTTTCAGTCATTGCGGTCGGTGTTTCCTGCGGCCGCCACTTCAAGGTCGTTATGCGTCACAGGGTGCTCTAGGACGGTGTTTTCGCCTGCGGGGTCGTCAACGTCTGCCAGGTAAGGGATAAATGCGGTGACGCGGAACTGTTCGCCGTCCGGTCCTGCAGTTAGCCACCCGCCGGCCAAATGGGCACGCTCCCGCATGCCAGGCAGACCCCGTCCAAGGCGCTGTGGACCGGCAACCACCGGCTGACCGTGTTTGCCGGAGGCAACTTCCGAGGCAACGTGCACCGTGAGTCCAGGTCCGGTCCAATCGAAGTGCAGACGGACCGCCGTGCCACGCCCGCCGTGCTTAAGAGCATTCGTCAGGCATTCCTGCACAATGCGGAAGACCGCGACCTGCTGTCCCCGCGAAAGCTCCATGCGGGTTCCGGATTCACTGGTCTGAATTTTTAGACTGCCACGCTGCAACCCCTCAACCAGACCCTCAACATCACTGAACTGCGGCTGTGGGACGGCCATACCGTCACCACGGACCCCTTCGATGACCCGTTGGGCGTCCACTAACGCCGTCCTTGCGGACCCTGCGATGTTTTCCAGGGCACCCAGGACTGCTTTTGGCTGGTCCTTACTCAAATACCGGCTGCCGTCTGCCTGCGCCGCGATAACAGCCAGAGAATGGGCAAGGACGTCATGAAGATCCCGGGCGATGCGCGTCCGTTCCTGTTCCACGATTAGATCGACCTCGGTCGCCTGCAGGGTCCTCTCCGCCAGGTCGCGGGCGCGGAACAGGCTGCCTCTTTCCTGATACAGCGACAGCAGCAGACCCAGGGTGAAGCATGCAGCAGCGATCATCAACAGCAAGGCAAATAGCTGCCAGCCGTTCCGAAGAAGGATCCCGCTGTCCCCGCCAATTTGGCTGAACCACCCCACTCCCGCACCGTACCTCCACGACAGCATGAGGAACGTCATGACGGAAGCGAAGAGCACGTTCGCGCCGGCAGCGGCCAACCGCATCCGTCCCTGCGTGGTCCACGCGATAAAGGCCAGCGCGATGAAGGAGCCAATGTAGATCGCCCAGTAGTTGGCGTACATGGGCGGAATCAGGTGAGCGAGCTGGCCGATGAGCAACAGGGCAGTGAGCGCTAGGGAAACCACTGGCAGCCAGACGGCCACCGCTATCGCCAACGTCATCAGCACCAGCGGCCAGGTGCCTTCCCAGGTATCCAAACTTCCTGGACCCCAATGACCCCCGTTGGGTCCCATCCGGCCAGCTTCAGCCACACACCACAGGGCAAAGAAAACGCCGGCCACCACAGGGGCGCCCCAACGCCGCGCATACTTCAGAACTGGTTCCATGCCTGTCACCCTATCCACGGCAACCAGACCGATCAGGCCATATCCGGCCGATCTCCACCCAGAAGCTAGAACAATTCAACCTTCAGGCCAAGGGGTCAAGTCCAAATGCGTGGTGTAACGCGGTTGCCGCGTGATCTTTGGTTTGTTTAGGCGCTGAGCGCCAGTTCTGGGGTGTTCGCTGCCTCCTCTGTGGTCGTGCTGCCGATGGTCTGGGCCTGTTGGATGAGGTCCAGGCTGAGGTAGCGGCGGGCTTCGATCCAGTCATCGTGTTGCTCGGCCAGAACGGCGCCGACGAGGCGGATCAACGAGTTCCGGTCGGGGAAGATCCCGACCACGTCGGTGCGGCGGCGGATCTCCCGGTTCAGGCGTTCCTGCGGGTGTTGGACCACACCTGGCGCCAGAGGCCCTTCGGGAACGGCGTGAAGGCGAGCACGTCGGCGCGGGCGGTTTCGAGGTGGTCCGCGACCTTGGGCAGCTTCTCTTCCAGGGCGCGCAGTACGCGGTCGAACTGGGCGTGCACGGCGTCCGCGTCGGGCTGATCGTAAACACTGTGCAGCAGGGTTTTCACCCAGGGCCAGGAGGTCTTGGGTGTGAGGGACATCAGATTCGCCGCGTAGTGGGTTCGGCAGCGCTG
>NZ_JBEPNP010000026.1:0-48095 GCF_040546335.1 Arthrobacter sp. UYEF20
CAATCCATATAAATAAATTGGTATCAACAAACTTGGCACACTATTGAGTTCTCAAACAACAGACACATTCGAATACTTGCCGAAACAATCCATTTGAATTTCAATGAATTCCGTGTTTCGCTTTTCTTCGCTGCGATATCTAAAGCTTATTTCATTCATTTCCACTTTGCAAATCCGGGATATTCACTCGAAATTTACCAGTGGAACGAATCCGCCCAGCAAAAGGTGAAGCAATTCCTGATATCTGCGCCAATGCGTAGAAAAAATTGCTTCTCTATTTAGTGGGGGTTGGTCGCCACTCAGCGGCGGCGACTCAGAAAACAATACACGCTCCTCCCCTGCCTTGCAACTTGGCGGGGAAGGAGCGTGTAGGTGACATTTCAGGGCTCGGACTAGGAAGCGGAAACTTCCACGGTGGCCAGGTTCTTCTTACCACGGCGCAACAGCAGGTACCGGCCATGCAGCAACTGGCTGGCCTCAATGACAGCCTCGGGATCAGACACCTTGGTGTTGTTCACGTAAGCACCGCCTTCCCCCACCGTTCGACGGGCCGCCGACTTGCTCTCCGAGAGCCCCGACGCCACCAGCAGTTCGACGATCCCAAAGGAAGCGGCGTCGACGGTGGCGGAGGGCAGTTCAGAGGTGGCCGCCTTGAGCGTCGCCTCGTCCAGGACCGTGAGGTCGCCGTTGCCGAAGAGCGCAGCGGAGGCGGCGATAACCTTCTCCGTGGCGTCCACACCGTGGACGAGGGAGGTCACTTCGTACGCCAGCTTCCGCTGTCCCTCCCGGGCAAACGGCCGTTCCGCAACGGCAGCCTCCAGGGCTTCGATCCCGGAACGGCTCAGGAAGGTGAAGATCTTGAGGCGTGCCGCGACGTCGGCGTCCGCCGTGTTAAGCCAGAACTGGTAGAAGGCGTACGGGCTGCACATCGCCGGATCCAGCCAGATCGCGTTGCCCTCGCTCTTGCCGAACTTGGTGCCGTCCGAGTTGGTAATGAGGGGCGTGCCCAGTGCGTGGACATGCTTGCCCTCAACCTTGCGGATGAGCTCGGTGCCGCTGGTCAGGTTGCCCCACTGGTCCGAGCCGCCGGTCTGCAGCGCGCAGCCGTAGTCGCGGAACAGCTGGAGGTAGTCCATGCCCTGCAGGATCTGGTAACTGAACTCCGTGTAGCTGATGCCCTCGTCGGAGCCAAGGCGGGACGCGACGGCATCCTTACGCAGCATGGTGCCAACACGGAAGTGCTTGCCGATGTCGCGCAGGAAGTCGATGGCGCTCAGCGGCGCCGTCCAGTCCAGGTTGTTGACCATCCGGGCGGCGTTGTCGCCCTCGAAGCTCAGGAAACGACGGACCTGGGCCTGCAGGTACCCCACCCACTCCGAAACCGTGTCCTTGGTGTTGAGGGTGCGCTCCGCCGACGGGCGCGGGTCACCGATCAAACCGGTGGAACCACCCACGAGGCCCAGGGGCTTGTGGCCGGCCAGCTGGATCCGGCGCATGAGCAGCAGCTGCACCAGGTTGCCCAGGTGCAGGCTCGGCGCGGTGGGATCGAAGCCGCAGTAATAGGTGATCGGATCGCCGGCGAGCAGCTTTTCCAGCTCCGCCTCATCCGTGGAGACGTGGACGAGGCCGCGCCATTTCAGCTCCTGCCAGATATTGGCGAAGCTGGGGTCATTCTGCTGGGAACGGAGATCATTTAGCTGGGACACGCAATCTAAGGTAGCAGGATCAGGACCCGCCCAGCGCGTGTGACCGTCAGGCGACGCGGCGTCCCCTGCAGCGCCGCCCCCGCAGCGCCGCCTGCAAGGAGCGGCCGACGGCGGCAGGTTCAGTCCTCGATGCCGGCCGGGACACCGGCGGCGGCGATCAGCCGCAGCCGCTGGGTGGGCCGGGTCATAGCCACATAGAGGTCGCCGACGCGGCCGTGCTCATGGTTGAGCATGGCCGACGGCTCCAGCACCACCACGCCGTCGAACTCCAGGCCCTTGGCCTCGCGGGGGCTGATCACCACAATGTCCTGCACGTAGCTGCCGGCATCCGTGCCGACGCGGCGGCCATAGACCGCGCGCAGCGCGGCGGTGGCCTCCGGGAGGAGGTCCCCGTCGGCGATCACGGCCAGCAGACCGCCGTCGAGGGCGTCCAGTTCCTGCGGCAGCACCTCCACGAGCTTGCTGACGATCCGGCCCGGCTCCACACGGTCGATGATCGGCGACCAGCGTCCCTCCCGGACAGCCTTGGGCGCGGACACAACCAGCCCGGCCGCGTTGGCCATCCGGGCGGCCGCTTCGGCAATCTGGGACGGCGTCCGGTAGTTGACGGTGAGTTCCTCGAGCTGCCAGCGGTCCCCGAACATCGGGGCGAGGGCGCCCTGCCAGGAATTGGCGCCAGCCACGGAACTGGTCTGGGCAATGTCCCCCACGATCGTGAAGGACTTCAGCGGGCAACGGCGCACCAGCAGGCGCCACTGCATCGGCGAGAGCTCCTGCGCCTCGTCCACCACGATGTGCCCGAAGGCCCAGCTGCGGTCGGTCGTGGCGCGCTCCGCCGCGGTCAGCCGGGACTCGCGCTCCTGGTTCTGGTCCACGAGGTCCTCGGCGGAGATGAGGACGTCCACGCCGGCGGTTTCCATGTTGACCAGGGTCTGCTTGGCGTTGGCGAGATCGCGGGCCCGGTCGTGTTCCTGCTGTGCCAGTCCCCTGCCGGCTGCGGCGTCAAGCTCGCCGAGCAGCTCGGCGGCCTCATCCAGCAGCGGCACGTCGGCTTCGGTCCACGGTGAGTCGGCGGGCCGGAGCAGCAGGGCGCGCTCGGCCGGGCTGAGGTTCGGTGTGCATGCCGCCAGGATGGCCGGCTTGCTCAGGAGCTCCCCCACGAGCTTCTCGGGCGTCATCGGCATCCAGCACAGGTTCAGGGCGATGCGGACGTCCCGGGCGGAGCGGACGTCCTCGGCCAGGTAGGAGCGGTCGGCGTTGTTGCCGATGCTTCCGGCCTCCACCAGTTCGGTCAACTGTTCGGTCAGTTCGCGCAGCAGGATCTTCACGAACGAGACCCGGGCCTCGTTGTGCGGTTTGCCGGCGGCGCGTGCCTTGTCCCTGGCCCGGCGGACCTGCCGCGGGGTCAGGAGCAGCTTGCGCCCGTCGACTTCGAGGACCCTGTTCCCGGCGGGGATGCGCTGCCGGTTGGCCACGGCATTCGCGACCACCTGGGCCATCTCCAGCCGGCCTTTGATGGCGGCAACGGCGGATTCCGGCTCAGCGACGGCATGGATGCCCGGCATCAGCCGGCCCACACTGGCCATCACGACGCCGGTCTCGCCGAGGGAGGGCAGCACCCGCTCGATGTACTTCATGAACGACGACGACGGCCCCACCAGCAGCACGCCGGCGGTCTTGAGGCGGTCCCGGTGGGTGTACAGCAGGTAGGCGGCGCGGTGCAGGGCGACGGCGGTCTTGCCGGTGCCCGGGCCGCCCTGGACGACGAGGGCGCCGGAAATCGAGGAGCGGATGATCCGGTCCTGCTCGGACTGGATGGTCCCGACGATGTCCGACATCCGGCCGGTCCGCTTGGAGTTGAGGGCTGCCAGCAGGGCGCCCTCGCCCTGGAGCGATTCGTCGTCGGCGAGCAGGTCGGCGTCGAGCACGTCATCCTCGATCGCCTTGACCTCGCGGCCCTGCAGGATCAGGTGCCGGCGCCGGCGGACTCCCTGCCGGTCGAAAGCGGTGGCCTGGTAGAAGTGGCCGGCTTCCGGCGCGCGCCAGTCCACCATGAGGCGCTGGAGGTCCTCGGTGGCCAGGCCGATGCGGCCGATGTATTGCGCCTCCCCGGAATCGAGGTCCAGCCGGCCGAACACCAGGCGGTCGTCGACGGCGTCGAGCTGGGCGAGGCGGTCCTCGTACAGCGCCGCGAACGCGTCACGCTCGGAGACATTCTGCATGGTACCTACCGCACCGGCGCGGCGGACCTGGGCCAGCTGGGCGCGCTTTTCCGCCCGCAACTCATCGAGCCGGGCGTAGAGGCCGGCTACATAGTCGCGTTCATGGGCCAAATCAGCGTCGTGCATCGGGCGTTCCCCTATCGAAAAAGACAGACCAACCATTCTACAGCCATTCCGGTCTCCCGGCGGCATGCGTCCGTTTTTGCAGGCATTCTACCGAGAAGTCGGGAATCGTCCAGCTATGCGCGCAGCAGGAACCTGATCTGGTGGCCGTCCGGGGCCGAGCGACCCCGCCTTGCAGACCTGCCTACCTGATGGTCGCCGGAGGCTCGGCATCGTCTGTCGGTACACCTGGGGACCGCAAAAGGTCATTCGCGAGCCCGTACCTGACAACTTCAAGCGCCTTTCTGAGCGCGCGCTCCGCGTCGAACCGTCCGGCCGCTACGGCACTCATCCGGGCGTAGTCGCGGGCCCAGCCGGAACGGTGGAACCTGTCGGCGTCGCCATGCAGGAGCCGTCCATAGAGAACGTCCTCGAAAAGGTCGTGCTCATCAAATGGGGCAGGTCCCGACATCACCGCAGGACGGTCCAGAACCATCTCGTCGGTGAAGAGACTGGCCACTTCTTCGGCGCCGTCCGCCACTTTCCGGTCCCCCGTGTAGTTGCATCGGCGCAGGGCCCTCACCACCAGCTTGAGCGAAACGTGTTCATCACGAACGATGAATTTACGCAGCAGCGCCGCACGGAAGAGCTCCACCCAGTGTCTGCGCTCCCCCTCGACGGAGTTCGCGGCCACCGGTCCTCCACCAGGTTTGAACAGCTCGACCATTCGGAAGTACTCGGTGGCCAGCGGCTCAAAAATCTGGAGCCTTTCGAGCTCGCTGGCTGGTTTTCCGCGTTTACCCTCGCCCATAAGGCTTCATCATCCCCCAACGCCGGTGCTCAGGACCCAGGTTGCCCACTCAGCTACCCCGTCCGCGCCTTCGCGGCCTTGTAGCGGGAGACGGTCGGATCGCCGGTGAGCCAGAAGCGCCAGGGATAGTGGTGCGTGCCGCCGGCCCCGGACACGCCAACCCGCGGCCCGGAGCTGATGTCCGTGGCAGGGGTGTCCGGCAGCTCGAGCCGGAACGGGGCTTCAAGCGCATCGCGGCCGCTGTCCGCCGTCGTCAGTCCGAGCGCGGTGGCGAGCCGTGCGGGTCCGCTTGCCAGGTCCTTGGGGGACTTCGACGCCGGACGCCGGGCGAGTGCCAGCTCCTCCCCCTCGATGACTTCGCCGGCGCGCAGCAGCAGCGCCGAGGCCACGCCGTCCGGGCCGCAGACGATGTTGGCGCAATGGTGCATGCCGTAGGTGAAGTAGACGTAGAGGTGCCCGGCGGGGCCGAACATCGGTGCAGTGCGGGCAGTCGCGCCCCGGAAGGTGTGCGAACCGGGGTCGGGGTGCAGGGAGTCATGCGGGCCCATGTAGGCCTCCACCTCTGTGATCCGGACCGAGACCGTGCCGTCGCATCCCTCATGCGTCAGGACCGCGCCGAGCAGCAGCGGCGCCACCTGCCGGGCATCGGCGGACAGCAGCTCCCGCAGGCCCGCGGCAGGCACGGCACCGGCAGGCACGGCACTTCCAGGCGGCGGGTTGGACGTCATGGTCCGACTTTAACAAAAACCCCGCGCGCCGCTCCACGGCCGTGTCCGATTTCCGCTAGCAGCTGCACCGGGAAGCTGGCAGGATGAACTCATGGACTTCTGGCAGCGCTACCGGGCAATCGACGCCCGGGACACCCGTTTCGACGGGCAGTTCTATACCGCTGTCCGGACCACCGGCATCTACTGCCGCCCTTCCTGCCCCGCCCGGACGCCCAAAGCGGGCAATGTCACCTTCTACGAGACGTCCGCGGCGGCCCACGACGCGGGCTACCGGGCCTGTAAACGCTGCCTGCCGGAGGCAGTCCCCGGGACGCCGGCGTGGAACCTTCGCTCGGACCTCGCGGGCCGCGCCATGCGCCTCATCAACGACGGCGTGATCAACCGCGACGGCGTCGAAGGGCTCGCCGCCCGGCTGGGCTATTCCTCCCGACAGCTGAACCGGATCCTGAGCCACGAGCTCGGAGCCGGTCCGCTCTCGCTGGCCCGGGCGAGCCGTGCCCAGACGGCCCGGACCCTGCTCGTCTCCACATCCATGAAAGTGGCCGACATCGCCTTCGCCGCCGGCTTCAGTAGCGTGCGCCAGTTCAACGAGACCATCGGCGAGGTCTTCGCGATGACGCCCTCGGCGCTGCGGGCCACCGCCCGGCACCACCGGGCGCCAGCCTTGGCCGCGGTGTCGTCGACGGCGCTGACCCTGAACCTCCCCTACCGGGAACCGTTTGATCCGGGCGTCTTCGACTTCCTCGCCGTCCGCGCCATCCCCGGCATCGAGCAAGGAACGTCGCGTTCCTACGCCCGGACCCTGCGGCTGGCGAACGGGGACGCCCGGTTCCGGGTGGACTACGACGCCGGCGCCCCTGGCCGGCCGCTCGTGTTGACGATCGGGGCCGTTGACCTGCGGGACTTGCCCTCCCTGCTCAGCCGGGTCCGCCGCCTGCTGGATCTCGACGCCGACCCGGTCGCGATCGATACTGCACTGGCCGCGGATCTGCGGCTGGCCGCCAGCGTCGCCGACGCGCCCGGTATGCGGATGCCCGGGGCGGTGGACCCGCAGGAGCTGCTGGTCCGGGCCATGATCGGACAGCAGATCACCGTGGCTGCCGCCCGCACGGCCCTCGTCCAGCTGTCCCCGGCCGGGAGTGAAAGCCTGGTTCCCGCCGACGGCCTGCACCGGCTCTTTCCGACGGCGGCGCAGATTGCGGAGTCCGGTTTCGAACTGCTCCGGGGCCCGCAGCGCCGCATCGACTCCGTCCGCGGGGCGGCCGCGGCGATGGCCTCAGGGGACCTCGATTTCGGCTACGGCGACGACCTGCCCGGGCTCGAGGCCAAGCTGCTTCCGCTGGCCGGCGTCGGGCCGTGGACCGTCGGCTATGTCGGGATGCGCGTGATCGGCGCCCCGGATGTTTTCCTCGCCAACGATGCCGCCGTGCGGAACGGCATCCGGTCCCTCGCCCAAGGCAGGAATGGCCCGGAACTGAGCCCGGATTTCCGTGGGCTTAGCCCGTGGCGTTCCTACGCCACCATGCACCTCTGGCGCGCGGCCTCGGCTGCGCAGGCCGCCGCGCGCGCTGCAACGCTGTCCGTCTCGCGAACTGCAACACCGCCCGGCGCGCCGGCAAAGACCACCACCCTGAAGAAAGTGACGCAATGAAAGCCCAGCTGTTGACCATGTCCACCCCCGACGGCCCCTTCACCATCATTGCCCGGGAAGGGACGGTGCTGGCCTCGGGCTGGACCGCGGTTCCGGGGGAACTGACCGGCCAGATCCATCCGGAACTGCTCCCCGGCGAGTACCAGGCCGTCACGGAGCTCGGCGGGATCTCGGCCGCCGTCGAGGAGTTCTACGCGGGCAATCCGGCCCCCGCCATGGGCGTCCCGGTGTTGCAGAAGTCCGGCCCGTTCCGCAACCACGCGTGGGACATGCTCCGGACGGTGACGCCGGGGCACCCGGTGACCTACACGGAATACGCGGAGCTGTCCGGGAATGTGAAGGCGGTGCGGGCTGCGGCCAGTGCCTGCGCCTTCAACGCGGCGGCACTGTTCGTGCCCTGCCACCGCGTCATCCGGACCGATGGCAGCCTGGGCGGCTTCCGCTGGGGACTGGCCATCAAGGAAAGCCTGCTGGACCGGGAACACCAGGCGGCCCTGGCCCTCCCGCAGTCAGCGTCGAGGTGAGACTTCGCGCCCATGTCTGGAAGGATCATGGGCGCGAAGTCTCACCTCGCGTCAGTGTCAACGGGTGGTGTCAGCGGTCGACCGGGACCCCGGCGGGCCAGGGCAACAGTTCGGGGAGGTCGACGCCGTCGGCCGCGGCAGTGGCGCGCAGGCTGCCGAGGGTGGGGTTGCGGCCGGCGAGCCAGGCGGCAATGTCCGTCAGCATGCCGTTGATCACCGTCGATTTGCCGCCGGTGCCGATGGCCACCGGCGGGAGACCCAGCGGCTGGAGCACTAACCTTTCGCCCGCCGGCACCCGGGCGGCCAGGAAGTCGAAGAGGTGCTCGCAGAACGGCCGGCTCCAGGTCTCGGGACCACGTCCCGTGCCCAGGTCGGTGGCGTGGATGACGAGCTCGCGCCAGAGCGCCAGGCCGCCGTCGAACACCACTCCGCCGCGATAGGTAATCCGGGCCTGCCAGCCGGCGGCATCCAGTGCCCCGAAGGCGCGCAGGGCCCGCTCGAGGGCGGTCTCCACATCGGCGCGGTGTTCCTCGATGCCGTGGCCCGCGGCCATCTCGATGGCACGGGTGCGGCCTTCGAATCCGCCGTCGTAGAGCTCGGTGCTTTCGCCGCGGGCTGCGAATTCCAGCTGGCGGGCCATCGCGTTGGCGATGCCGGCGATATGCGCCAGCACGTGGCCGCGGGTCCAGCCCGGCAGCTCCGAGGGCGCCGGGACGTCCCGTTCGGTCAGTTTGGCGGTGACTCCGGCCACGACGTCGGCGGCGCGGCGGAGTTCTTCCAGAAGCTCTTGCGGGGTGATTTCGGTCATAGCGCCCATCCTAGCCGAGCTCCCGGATTAACCGGGATTAACTCAGCTGCTCCGGACCGAAGCGGTGGCGGATGTGCCGGCGGTCGTGCCGGGCCTGCCAGAATTCGATCTCGCGGGGCCGGACCGCGTAGAGCTGCCAGTCCGGATTGTCGCTGCCGTCCGCGCCGGGCCGGGCGTGCCAGTCCGCAGCGGAGGCCTCCGCGCCCAGCTCCGCCACCGGGCCCACGACGCGGACCTGCCGGCCCTGCTGCGGCCAGTAGAAGTTCAGCGCCGCGTGCGGGTTGGCCGTGAGCTCACGGCCTTTCCGGGAGGCCCGCGAGCTCGCAAAGTGCCAGCCGTCGTCGTCGATGTTCTTCAGGATCAGCATCCGGGCGGAGGGCCTGCCCTGCTCGTCGGCAGTGGCGAGGCTGCAGGCGTTGGGCTGCGGCACCCCGGCCTGCAGCGCCTCAGCCAGCCACTGGCGGAACAGCTCCGCCGGATCCGCGGGGGCCGCGGCCGGATCGAAGTCCGGGAGCTCCTCCGGGAAATCGGGCAGGGAGCGCAGGTACTGGCGGAAGGATTCGCTCATGGAACCACCTTAACCGCCGCGAGTTGGCATTTCACGGCAGTGTCGTTCGACAACATTGCCGCGAAATGCCATCTCGCGTGGGCTGTGGCGCCTCGGAGGCTGCTACCCCGCGTACGCACGCACGGCGGCGAGCTCGCCTTCGAGGAAGAGCAGCTGGCGCTCGACGGCGGCCGGGGCGGTGCCGCCCTGGGAGTTCCGGCTGTTGAGCGAGCCCTCGGTGCTCAGGACGGTGCGGACCTCCGGCGTCAGGTGCTCCGAGATGGCGGCGTATTCCGCATCCGTCAGGTCCCAGAGCTCGACGCCGCGGCTTTCGGCCTGCTTGACCGCGGCACCCGAGAGCTCGTGCGCCTCGCGGAACGGAACACCCTGCCGGACCAGCCATTCGGCGATGTCCGTGGCCAGCGCGAAGCCCTGCGGGGCCAGCGACTCCATCCGTTCGGTGTTGAACGTCAGCGTGGCGATCATGCCGGACACTGCCGGGAGCAGGACCTCCAGCGTGTCGGCGGCGTCGAACACCGGCTCCTTGTCCTCCTGCAGGTCGCGGTTGTACGCGAGCGGCAGGCCCTTCAGCGTGGCGAGGAGCCCGGTCAGGTTGCCGATCAGCCGGCCGGCCTTTCCACGCGCCAGCTCCGCCACATCCGGGTTCTTCTTCTGCGGCATGATCGAGGAGCCGGTGGAGTAGGAATCGTGAAGGGTGACAAAGGAGAATTCCTTGGTGGCCCACAGGATCACTTCCTCCGAGACCCGGGAGAGGTCCACGCCGATCATGGCCGTGATCCAGGCGAACTCGGCGAAGACATCGCGGGAGGCGGTGCCGTCGATCGAGTTGTGCGTGGCGGAGTAAAAGCCCAGCTCGGCGGCCACGGCTTCCGGATCCAGTCCCAGCGAGGAGCCCGCGAGGGCACCCGAACCGTAGGGCGAGACGCCCGCGCGCTTGTCCCAGTCCTGGAACCGCTGCACATCGCGCAGCAGCGCCCAGGCGTGGGCCAGCAGGTGGTGGCTGAGCAGGACCGGCTGGGCGTGCTGCAGGTGCGTGCGGCCGGGCATGGCCACCCCCCGGTGCGCCTTGGCCTGGTCCACCAGTGCGCCGATCGTGGCGAGCACGCCGCGCGCGATGATCCGGGCGTGGTCGCGCAGGAACATCCGTCCCAGCGTGGCCACCTGGTCGTTGCGGGACCGGCCGGCGCGGAGCTTGCCGCCGAGCTGGGTGCCGGCGCGCTCGATCAGGCCGCGCTCCAGCGATCCGTGGACGTCCTCATCCGACTCCGCCGGCAGGTAGGCGCCGGAGGCGACGTCCTCATCCAGCTGCGTCAGGGCGTCGAGCATGCCTTCGAGCTCGGCGTCGTCCAGCAGCCCGGCCTTGTGCAGCACGCGGGCGTGCGCCTTGGACCCGGCGATGTCGTAGCGGGCCAGCCGCCAGTCAAAGTGGGTGGACTTGCTCAGGGCCGCGAGGGCGTCCGCGGGGCCGCCGGCGAACCGGCCGCCCCACAGCGCACCTTCATTCGTCCCCGAGCGCACCCCCGGCTTCGTGGTTTCGGACTCAGCCACCGGGGCTACTTTCCGGCGACGCGGAGGTCACGGCTGGAGGCAACCTTGGCGGACATACCCCACAGCTCGATGAAGCCGCGCGCCATCGACTGGTCGAAGGTGTCGCCGGTGTCGTAGGTGGCGAGGTCGAAGTCGTAGAGCGAGGTTCCGGAGCGGCGTCCGTTGACGATCGCCTGGCCGCCGTGCAGCACCATGCGGATGTCGCCGGTGACGTACTTCTGGGTGTCTTCGATGAAGGCGTCGAGCGAGCGCTTGAGTGGGGAGAACCACTGGCCGTCGTAGACCAGCTCGGACCAGCGCTGGCCGACGGTCGCCTTGAAGCGGGCCTGCTCGCGTTCGATGGTGATGTCCTCGAGGTGCTTGTGCGCGGTGATGAGCGCCATGGCGCCCGGTGCCTCGTAGATCTCGCGGGACTTGATGCCCACGAGGCGGTCCTCGACGACGTCGATCCGGCCGACGCCCTGCGCGCCGGCGCGGCGGTTCAGTTCCTTGATGGCCTGCAGCGGGGTGACCTTGACGCCGTCGATCGCGACCGGGACGCCGGCTTCGAAGGAGATGGTGACCTCATCCGGGGCCGGCGGGAATTCCGGCGTGGCGGTGTAGTCGTAGATGTCCTTGGTGGGGGCGTTCCAGATGTCCTCGAGGTAGCCCGTTTCGACGGCGCGGCCCCAGACGTTCTGGTCGATCGAGTACGGGTTCTTCTTGGTGGTCTCGATCGGCAGTCCCTTTTCCTCGGCGAAGGCGATGGCCTTGTCGCGGGTCAGGGCGAGATCGCGGACCGGGGCGATGCACTTCAGGTCCGGGCCGAGGGTCTGGATGCCGACCTCGAAGCGGACCTGGTCGTTGCCCTTGCCGGTGCAGCCGTGGGCCACGGTGGTGGCGCCGAATTCGCGGGCTGCCTTGACCAGGTGCTTGACGATCACCGGGCGGGAGATCGCGGAGACCAGCGGGTAATGGCCCTGGTAGAGGGCGTTGGCCTTCAGTGTGGGCATGCAGTACTCATTGGCGAACTCGTCGCTCGCGTCGGCCACATAGGCTTCGACGGCGCCGCAGCCCAGGGCACGCTGGCGGATCGTCTCCAACGACTCGCCGCCCTGTCCGACGTCGACCGCCACGGCGATGACCTCGGCTCCGGTGGCTTCACCGATCCAGCCGATGGCTACGGAAGTATCCAGGCCACCGGAGTAGGCCAGCACAATACGCTCAGTCACTTCAAATGCTCCTTAGTTGTTTGGTGATGCTGTAAGTCGGGGAAAAATTTGTCTGCTGAAAGCCTGTCACAGGACGGCGGCAGGGCCAATCGTTGAAAGCCTGCGGGCTACTGGCTGGGGCCGGCTTCCTCGGCGAACTGGAGGAAGCGCGCCGCGAGGGCCGCACCACCGAGCGGATCGCGGGTGACCAGCAGGACGGTGTCGTCCCCGGCGATGGTGCCAAGGATCGAAGGCATCACCGAGTGGTCGATCGCGAGGGCCAGGAAATTGGCCGCGCCCGGCGGCGTCCGCAGGACCACGATGTTCGCGGAGGCTTCGGCCGTGACGAGGAGTTCCCCGCACAGCCGGGCCAACCGGGCGTCGAGGATTTCCTGGGTGACGCCGCTCCTGGCCGCACGTTCCCCGCCTTCCCCCGGCACCGCGTAGACCAGCACGCCGTCCTTGCCGCGGACCCGGACCGCGCCCAGTTCCACGAGGTCCCGGGACAGGGTGGCCTGGGTGACCTGGACGCCGTCGTCCGCCAACAATGCCGCCAGTTCCGCCTGCGAGCGGACCGACTCACCGGTGAGAATCGCAGTGATCCGCGCCTGCCGGGCCGTCTTGGTGGCCGGGCTGGCCCCCGGGGAGCTCGGCTGGACGGACACTAGCCGAGCCCGTCAACAACGGCCAGGCCGGAGCGGTGCATGAGCCAGGCCATCAGCGCCTTCTGGGCGTGCAGCCGGTTTTCGGCCTCGTCCCAGACCACGGACTGCGGGCCGTCGATGACCCCGGCGGCGATCTCGTAGCCCCGGTAGGCCGGCAGGCAATGGAGCACGACGGCGTCCGGCGCCGCGAGCTTCATCGCCGCTTCGTCCACGGCGTAGCCGCGGAACAGCCGCAGCCGGGCTTCCTTCTCGTCCTCCTGGCCCATCGACACCCAGGTGTCGGTGGCGACGACGTCGGCGCCCAGCAGCGCTTCGGCGGCGTCGACGGTGACGAGCACCGAGCCGCCGGTTTCCTCGGCGCGGTCCTCGGCGGCGGCGATGATCTCCGGGGACGGCAGGTAGCCCTCGGGGCCGGCGATACGCACGTGCATGCCCGCCGTGACGCCGGCGAGCAGGTAGGAGTTGGCCATGTTGTTGGCCGAGTCGCCGAGATAGCTCATGGTGAGGTCCTTGAGCCCGCCCTTGTGTTCCTTGATGGTCAGCAGGTCGGCGAGCAGCTGACAGGGGTGGTAGTCGTCGCACAGGGCATTGATCACCGGAACCTTGGAGTTTTCCGCCATGGCGACGAGTCCCGAGTGCGCGCCGGTGCGCCACACGATGGTGGAGACCATGCGCTCGAGCACCTTGGCGGTGTCCTCGACCGACTCCTTGTGCCCGATCTGCGCCTCGCCCGGGTTGATGATCAGGGCGTTGCCGCCCATATCCGCCACGCCGGTGGCGAAGGAGACCCGGGTCCGGGTGGAGGTCTTGTCGAAGATGACAGCGACGGTCTTGCGGCCGCTGCCTTCGGCCGCAAACGGCTGCACGCTGTAGGGGGCGGCTTTCATCCGGACGGCGAGCTCGAGGACTTCGGCCTGCTCGGCGGGGCTGAGGTCGGTGTCCTTGAGGAAGTGGCGGGTCTGGGCGGTGTTCTGGGAAGAGGTGCTCGGAGCGGTCACTGGGCGTCCTTTGCGGTCTGGAGGAGGGCGGGCAGCGCCGCGAGGAAGCGGTCGGCCTGGCCGGTGCTGAGGATCAGCGGCGGCGCGAGGCGGATGGTGTGCGGGCCGGGGCTGTTGACGATGAAGCCCGCCTCGAGACCGGCGGTGACAATGCCTGGGCCGACGTCGGCGTCGAGGTCGAAGCCGATCAGCAGGCCTTCGCCGCGGACTTCGGTCACGCCGTCGATCCCGGCCAGGCCGGCGCGCAGGTGCTCCCCCACCTCCCGGACGTGGGCCAGGACCTGCTGGTTTTCGAGGACATGCAGGGTGGCCAGCGCCGCGGCGGTGGCGACGGGGTTGCCGCCAAAGGTGGTGCCATGCTGGCCGGCGGACAGGAGCGATGAAACCTCGGGCCCGAACGTGACGAGGGCGCCGATCGGGAAGCCGCCGCCCAGGCCCTTGGCGAGCGTCACGGCGTCGGGCACTATCCCGGCGTCCTCGCTGGCGAGCCATTTGCCGGTGCGGCCGATCCCGGTCTGCACCTCGTCCAGGATCAGCAGCGCGCCGGCCGCGCTGGTGGCCTCCCGGGCCGCCTGCAGGTAGCCCGCGGGCAGCGGACGGACGCCCGCCTCGCCCTGGATCGGCTCGAGGAACACCGCGGCTGTGGTCTCGTCCACCGCGGCGCGGAGCGCGTCGATGTCGCCGAAGGGGATGTGCACGACGCCGGCCGGCAGCGGCGCGAACGGCGCCCGGTAGGCCTCTTTCGCGGTCAGCGCGAGGGCGCCCATGGTGCGGCCGTGGAAGGCCCCTTCGAGCGCGATGATCTTGGTGCGGGGCCGTTCGGTACCGTTCGGGCTGGCGCCCGTGTTGCGGCGCGCCAGCTTGAACGCGGCCTCGACGGCCTCGGTGCCGGAGTTGGCGAAGAACACCTTCGAACCGGCCGGCGCCTTGGACAGTTCCAGCAGCTTCTCGGCCAGGGCGATCTGGGTGGGGCTCGTGAAGAAGTTGGACACGTGGCCCAGGGTGGCGAGCTGGCTGGAGATCACCGAGGTGACGAAGGGGTGCGCGTGGCCCAGTGCGTTGACCGCGATCCCGCCGAGCAGATCCAGGTATTCCTTGCCGTCGGCGTCCCAGACGAGGCAGCCGGAGCCGCGGACCAGGACGCGCTGCGGGGTGCCGAAGACGCCCAGCAGCGCGGAGGAGTAGCGGGACAGCCACTGCGCGCCGGTGGCGTGGCCCTTGGTCTCGATGATTTCAGTAAGCTCTGGTGACTTTGCGATCTGGTTCATGCCTTTACTTCCTCGTCCGGGACGACCTGCGTGCCGATGCCCGCGGTCGTGAAGGTTTCCAGCAGCATCGAGTGCGGCAGCCGGCCGTCCACGATGTGCGCGCGTTCCACGCCGCCCTCGACGGCTTTGAGGCAGGCTTCCATCTTGGGGATCATGCCGGACTCCAGGCGCGGCAGCAGCTCGCGCAGCTCGGAGGCCGTGAGCGAGGAAATCAGCGAGGAGCGGTCCGGCCAGTTGGCGAAGAGGCCCTCGACGTCGGTCAGGATCACCAGTTTCGAGGCGCCGAGGGCTTCGGCGAGGGCCGCGGCGGCCGTGTCCGCGTTGACGTTGAGCACCTGGCCGGTGGTCTGCGCCTGCTTTGTTCCTGCGGCAAGACTTCCATCGTCAAAGATTTCCGGGGCAACCGTGGAGATCACGGGGATCCGGCCGGCCGCGATGATGTCCAGGATGCCTTCGGGGTTCACGCCGACGACTTCGCCGACGAGGCCCAGGTCCACTTCCTCGCCGTCGACGACCGTGCCGGTGCGGACGGCGCGGAGCAGGCCGCCGTCCTCGCCGGACATGCCCACGGCGTAGGGTCCGTGGGAGTTGATCAGGCCTACGAGTTCCCGGCCGACCTGGCCGGTGAGGACCATGCGGACCACGTCCATGGCCTCGGGCGTGGTGACGCGCAGGCCGCCCTTGAACTCGGATTCGATGCCGAGCCGGCTGAGCATGGCGTTGATCTGGGGGCCCCCGCCGTGCACCACGACGGGGTGGATGCCGACGTGGTGCAGGAAGACGACGTCCTCGGCGAACGCGCGCCGGAGTTCATCGTTGACCATGGCATTGCCGCCGTACTTGATCACCATGGTGCTGCCGGCGAAGCGCTGGATCCAGGGCAGTGCCTCGATCAGCGTGCCGGCCTTGCTCTGGGCGTCGGACATGGACGTGGTCTCGCGCGTCTGGGTGTTCATGCTGTTCGTCCTTCCAGGAAGGGCCTAGCTGGAGTAGGCGCTGTTTTCGTGGACGTAGTCGTGCGTGAGGTCGTTGGTCAGGATGGTGGCTTCGGCGTTGCCGGCCTGGAGGTCAATCTCGACGAGGACCTCGCGCGGTTCCAGGTCCACGAGGCTGCGGTCATCGCCGATGCTGCCGTTGCGGCAGATCTGGACGCCGTTCATGGAAACGTTCAGCTGCTCGGGTTCAAAAACGGCATCCGTGGTGCCGACTGCCGAGAGCACGCGGCCCCAGTTGGGGTCCTTGCCGAAAATGGCGGTCTTGAAGAGGTTGGAGCGGGCGACGGAGCGGCTGACGGTTTCCGCATCCCGCTCGCTGGCCGCGTTAAAGGTCCGGATCGCGATGTCATGGCTGGCGCCTTCGGCGTCCCCGATCAGCTTGCGGGCCAGCTCCGCGCAGACCTGCGTGAGGCCCTTGCCGAATTCGACGGCGGACGGCACGGCACCGGACGCACCGGACGCAAGCAGCACCACGGTGTCGTTCGTGGACATGCAGCCATCCGAGTCCGCCCGGTCAAAGGTGACCCTGGTGGCATCGCGGAGTTCCGCGTCGAGCATGTCCGGCTGGACGTCGGCGTCCGTCGTAATGACCACCAGCATGGTGGCGAGTCCGGGAGCGAGCATCCCGGCGCCCTTGGCCATGCCGCCGATCATGAATCCGGTTCCTTCAGCGTCCATGCCGCTGTACACAGCCTGCTTGGACACGGAATCGGTCGTCATGATCGCGGTGGCGGCGTTGGATCCGCCGTCGGCGTCTAGCGCTGACGAGGCGGCGCCGATCCCGGCAAGGATCTTCTCCATCGGCAGCTGTTCGCCGATCAGGCCGGTGGAGCAGACCACGACGTCCGTGGCGGAGACGCCGAGCGCTGCGGCGGTCTTCTCCGCGGTGGTGTGGGTGTTCTGGAAGCCCTGCGGACCGGTGCAGGCGTTCGCGCCGCCGGAGTTCAGGATGACCGCGTCCACGCGGCCGTCCTTGACCACCTCGCGGGACCAGTGCACCGGGGCGGCGGCCACCCGGTTGGAAGTGAAGACGGCCGCGGCGGCCTTGGAGGGTCCGTCGTTGACGACGAGGGCCAGGTCAGGGTTGCCGGAGGCCTTCAGGCCGGCGGTGACGCCGGCGGCACGGAATCCCTGGGAAGCGGTGATGCTCACGGTGCGACTCCCTGGAGGTCGAGGCCGGCGGTTTCCGCCAGGCCGAGGGCAATGTTCATGGACTGCACGGCGCCGCCGGCGGTCCCTTTGGTCAGGTTGTCGATGGCGCAGCACACGATCACGCGACCGGTGTGTTCGTCGAGTGCCAGCTGCATCACGGCGTGGTTGGATCCCTGCACCGACTTGGTGGAGGGCCATTGGCCTTCCGGCAGCAGGTGGACAAACGGCTCGTCGTCGTAGGCTTCGCTCCAGGCGCGGCGGAGTTCCCCGGCCGTCACACTGCGTCCTGGCTGGCGCCGGATCTTGGCCGTGGCCGTGGTGAGGATGCCGCGGCTCATGGGCGCCAGCGTGGGCGTAAAGGAGACGGTGACCGGACCGCCGGCGGCCTTGGACAGGCCCTGTTCGATCTCCGGCGTGTGCCGGTGGCCGCCGCCCACGCCGTACGGACTCATGGAGCCCATGACCTCAGCGCCGATCAGGTTGACCTTGGCGGCCTTGCCGGCCCCGGAGGTACCGGAGGCGGAGACGATCACGACGTCGTCCCTCTCCAGGAGGCCGTTGCTGAAGCCCGGGGTGAGGGCCAGCAGGGCCGACGTCGGGTAACAGCCGGGGACGGCGATCCGGGTGGCGCCGCGGAGCGCGTCGCGCTGGCCGGGCAGCTCCGGCAGGCCGTAGGGCCAGGTTCCGGCGTGCGAGGACCCGTAGAACTTCTCCCAGGCAGCCGGGTCCTCCAAACGGTGGTCGGCGCCGGCGTCGATCACCACCGTTCCGGCAGGCAGCTGGGCCGCGATCCCGGCGGAGGCGCCGTGCGGCAGGGCCAGGAACACGACGTCGTGTCCGGACAGGTTCTCCACCGTGGTGTCCTCCAGGATGCGGCTGGCCAGGCCATGGAGATGCGGCTGCAGTTCCCCTAGTCTGGAACCGGCGTTGCTGTGCGCCGTGATGGCGCCGATCGTAACGTCGGGATGACCGGCGAGGAGCCGCAGTACCTCGCCGCCGGCATAACCGCTCGCCCCTGAGACGGCAACAGAAATAGTCATAGCCACCACTATACAGCAAGAGTATGCATAGGTGCCGATATTTATGCATGCGCGGGAGTGTGCCCCGGCGTCATGCAGGCCGGTTCAGCCGAGAGCCGATCCCGTCCGGTCCGGGAGGCCGGCGAAGCCCCGGGCCGTATGCTTGGTAGAGGGTGATCCAGACCGTGCGGTCCGAGTGTCGGATGCAGCGTTACCCGAAACAGTTACGAGGCACGCCCTAGATGACCACTACCCTCCCCGCCGCTCCGACAACGCCGGAGCGGCCCAAATCGCGGGTCCGGCAGCCAAACGCCGTCGTTCTCAGCTATTCGGAGCTGCTCAAGAGCGTCAAGGCTGAAGGCCTCCTGGAACGCCGCGTCGGTTTCTACGTCACGGTCTTTTCCGTGCTGGTACTGCTGATGACCGCAACGTGGTTCGGTTTTGCGCTGATCGGTGACAGCTGGTTCCAGCTCCTGATCGCGGCCGCAGTGGGCATCCTCTGCACCCAGTTGAGCTTCCTGGCCCACGAGGCCGGGCACCGCCAGATCTTCGCGTCCCGCCGCGCCAACGACTGGTCCGCGAGACTGCTGGCCACCTCCGTGGCCGGCATGAGCTACTCCTGGTGGGAGCAGAAGCACGGCGCGCACCACAACCACCCCAACGTCATTTCCAAGGACCCGGACATCGCCACCGGCGCCATCGCGTTCCACCCCGAAGCGGCAGCCACCCGGCAGGGACGGTTTTCGTTCCTGACCCGCAAGCAGGGCTGGTTCTTCTTCCCGTTGCTGTTCCTCGTGGGCCTGGGACTTCAGATCGATTCGGTCAGGTTCGTCGTCCGCCGCGCCAAGGTCACGCACCGCTGGGTTGAAATCCCGATCCTCGCGGCACGGTTGGGCGCCCTCCCGGCACTGGCCTTCACCTTCCTGCCGCTGGGCATCGCGTTCGCCTTCATCGGCGTCCAGCTCGCCGTCTTCGGTTTCTACATGGGCGCCTCTTTCGCGCCGAACCACAAGGGCATGCCGGTCCTTCCCGCGGACAGCCGCGTTGACTTCTTCAGCCGGCAGGTCCTGACGTCCCGCAACATCTCCGGCGGCCGCTTCATGGACATCCTGCTGGGCGGCCTCAACCGCCAGGCCGAGCACCACCTCTTCCCGGACATGGCCCGCCCGCAGCTGGACAAGGCCGCCACGATCGTCCGCGAGTACTGCAAGAAGCACCAGGTTCCTTACACCGAAACCACGCTGCTGCAGTCCTACGGCATCATCGTCCGCTATCTCAATGACGTCGGGCTCGCAGCCGGGCGGCACTTCGAATGCCCGATGGCCACCGTGACGCGCCGCTTCTAGGCGGCACCAGGCGGCACTAGGCGGCCGTACCGCTACCGGCGTCCGCGCCGCTCCACGTGTTTGACCCGAAGTGACGGCCGGTTACCGGCCGTCACTTCGTCGCTGGCGCCGGTGTCCCTAGGATGGATCGAGGATCCGGACCAGGAAATCCCCGGCCGGAGAAGGAGACGCAATGATGCATGCAATCGTCGCCCGCCAAGCGGGGGGACCCGAGGTCCTGGAGCTGACCGAAGTGGAGCGTCCGGTACCCGGGCCCGGCCAGCTGCTGGTCAAGGTTTCCGCCGTCGGCGTGAACTTCATTGACACGTACAAGCGCAGCGGTGTGTACAAGGTGCCCTATCCCTTCACCCCCGGCTCCGAGGCGGCGGGCACCGTGGCGGAAGTGGGCGAGGGCGTCACGGGGTTTTCCCCCGGCGACCGGGTCGCCACGGCAGAGGGCGTCAACAGCTACGCCGGCTACGCCCTGGTGGACGAAGCCAAGGCGCTGCCGGTCCCGCCCGGCGTCGACGATTTCACCGCGGCCGCCCTTCCGCTGCAGGGCATCACCGCGCACTACCTGATCAACTCCTCCTTCCGGGTCGAGCCGGGCCACACCGTACTGCTCCACGCCGGAGCCGGCGGCGTCGGCCTGCTGCTGATCCAGCTGCTCAAGGCCAAGGGCGCCCGCGTCATCACCACTGTATCCACCGACGAGAAGGAACAGCTGGCCCGCGACGCCGGTGCCGACCACGTGCTGCGCTACGCAGACTTCTCCGCCAAGGTGCGCGAACTGACGGACGGAACGGGCGCGGATGTGGTGTACGACGGCGTCGGGAAGGACACGTTCGATGACTCCCTCGCCGCCCTGCGGATCCGGGGCACGCTGGTGCTCTTCGGCGCCGCCTCCGGCCCGGTCCCGCCGTTCGATCCGCAGCGGCTCAATGCCGGCGGCTCGCTGTACCTGACCCGGCCCACGATCAACCACTTCCTGCTCAACCCGCAGGAACGCCGCTGGCGCTCCGACGAGATCTTCGCGGCGGCCGCCAACGGGACCCTCAAGGTCCGGATCGGCGCCCGCTACGACCTCGCGGAGGCCGCCCAGGCCCACACGGACCTGGAGCAGCGCCGCACCACCGGCAAAGTCATCCTGGTCCCGTAGGGCCGGCAGGGATCCGGAAGGCCTGCCAGGGAACATCATGCGAACAGCGCGCCAACGGTGCAGGAAACGCTGCAGGAAAACACTGGACGAACAGCAGGCAAACCCTGACCCCTGCTGTTCATCTTGCCCGGAGACAATGCTCCCGTGACTGAGCAGCAACCGCACCGCAGCGATCTTCCGCCGTCCGCCGCAGGCGCCGCCGGCCCGGCCAGCCCGGTGTCCGTTCGTCAGGTTCATCGTGCACAGCTGCCGGGATCGCTGGCCGCGCCACCGGAGCGGACGCTGGTCGAGACCCTGCAGGAGACCGCCGCGCGTTTCCCGGACGCCTCGGCGCTCGACGACGGCCACGAATCGCTGAGCTACGCCCAGCTTCTGGCGGCAGTCCGGGCCAAGGCGCGGGAGCTGCACCGGGCCGGCCTCGGCGCGGGAGACAAGATTGGCGTCCGGATTCCGTCCGGCACCAACCAGCTCTACATCGCCATCCTGGCCGTGCTCATGGTCGGGGCGGCCTACGTTCCGGTGGACGCGGACGACCCCCACGAGCGAGCCAAGCTGGTGTTCGGTGAGGCGGCGGTGGCCGGAATATTGCGCGCCGGTGCAGAGATTGTGGTGGACCCCCGGCGGCCCCGGCCCTTTCCCGCCCCGAGGCTTCCCGGCCCGGACGACGACGCCTGGGTGATCTTCACCTCCGGCTCCACCGGGACGCCCAAAGGCGTCGCCGTGCAGCACCGCTCCGCGGCGGCCTTCGTCGACGCCGAGGCCCGGATCTTCCTGCAGGACGATCCGATCGGCCCGCAGGACCGGGTCCTGGCCGGCCTGTCGGTCGCCTTCGACGCCTCCTGCGAGGAAATGTGGCTGGCCTGGCGCCACGGCGCGTGCCTCGTCCCGGCTCCCCGCGCCCTGGTCCGGACCGGGATGGACCTTGGCCCGTGGCTGATCAGCCACGGCATCACGGTGGTCTCCACGGTGCCCACCCTGGCCGCCCTCTGGCCGGCGGAATCCCTGGAGAGCGTCCGGCTGCTGATTTTCGGCGGCGAAGCGTGCCCGCCGGAACTCGCGGACCGGCTCGCCGTCGAGGGCCGCGAGGTCTGGAACACCTACGGCCCCACCGAGGCCACCGTCGTGGCCTGCGCCGCACCGCTCGGCGGCCCGGGGCCGATCAGGATCGGGCTGCCGCTCGACGGCTGGGACCTCGCCGTCGTCGGCGCCAACAGCCTCCCCGTCGCCGAAGGCGAGGTGGGCGAGCTGATCATCGGCGGCGTCGGGCTGGCCCGCTACCTGGACCCGGCGAAGGACGCCGAAAAATACGCCCCGATGCCCTCCCTCGGCTGGGAGCGGGCCTACCGCTCGGGGGATCTGGTCCGCTACGAAGCCGCCGGGCTGATCTTCCAGGGCCGTGCCGACGAGCAGGTCAAGCTCGGCGGACGCCGGATCGAACTCGGCGAAATCGACGCTGCGCTGCAGGCCCTTCCCGGTGTTGCCGGCGCGGCCGCCACGGTGCAGACCACGGCCGCGGGCAACCAGATCCTTGTCGGCTATCTCGCGGCGGCCGCGGGCAAGCAGCTTGATCTGGCGGCCGCCCGGGAGCTGCTGGGCGCGAGCCTGCCGGCGCCGCTGATCCCCCTGCTCACGGTCGTTGACGCGCTTCCCACCAAGACCAGCGGCAAGGTGAACCGGCATGCGCTGCCCTGGCCGCTTGCCGGCGCCGGTGCCGCCGATGCGGCGAAGGCGCCATTGAACCTTCCCGAGGACGCCCAATGGATCGTGGCGCAGTGGACCGCGGTGCTGGGCAGCGCCGTCACCGACCTCGACGCCGATTTCTTCGCCTACGGCGGCGGTTCCCTCGCGGCCGCGCAGCTCGTCTCGGCCTTGCGCGTGCGCTACCCCACGATCACGGTGGCCGACATCTACGCGACCCCGCGGCTCGGCGCGCTCGCGGATGCCGCCCGCCAGTCGCTCCCCGAAGGCGGCGCCGGGCCCACCCCGGAACGCACCGTCCGCCCCACCGCCCGCAAGTCGCAGATCTTCCAGACCCTGATGGGTGTCCCGCTGCACGTCCTGGTGGGCATGCGCTGGCTGAGCTACCTGATGGCGGCGAACAACCTGCTCTCCGCCCTTGCCGGTTTCAGCGCCGCCCCCACGGTGTCCTGGTGGTGGGTGGGCGCCTCCTGGCTCGTCTTCGTCAGCCCCCCGGGCCGGATGCTGATCTCCGTGGCCGCCGCCCGCCTGCTGCTGCGAAGGGTAACGCCGGGAACGTATCCCCGCTCCGGCCGCGTGCATCTGCGCCTCTGGCTCGCCGAGCAGATCCAGGACCTCGCCGGCGCGATCAGCCTGGCGAGTGCCCCGTGGGTTCCCTACTACGCCAGGGCGCTCGGGGCGAAGATCGGCAGCAACGTCCAGCTCCACTCGCTCCCGCCCGTCACCGGCCTGCTCTCCCTCGGCAGCGGCTGCAACGTCGAGCCTGAAGTTGACCTCTCGGGCTGGTGGATCGACGGCGACCGGGTCCACATCGGCGCCATCCACATCGGCGCCGGCGCAACAATCGGCGCACGGAGCACCCTGATGCCCGGCGCCATGATCGGCGCCGGGGCCCAGGTGGAGCCGGGCTCGGCCGTGCTGGGCAAGGTCAAGGCCGGCCAGCTCGTGGCGGGATCCCCCGCGGAGCGGCGCGGCAAAGCGAAGCACTCCTGGCCGGACACTCCCCCGGAGCATCCCCTGACCGGCCGGCTCTGGTTTGCCGGCTTCGCTGCCGCGTCAGCGGTGCTGGCCCTGATCCCCCTGCTGTCCGCGGCCGCCGCCGCCCTCGTGGTGTTCCTCTTCATCCGCGGCAGCGCATCCCTCTCCGCCGCGCTGCCCCAGCTCCTGCTGTCCCTGCCGCTGGCCGCGCTGGTCTGGTTCCTGGCCAACCTCCTGCTGATCCTCCTCACCACGAGGCTCCTCGGCGTGGGGCTGGCCGAAGGCTATTACCGGGTGCGCAGCCGGATCGGCTGGCAGGTCTGGGCCACCGAACGCGTGCTGGACCTGGCCCGCGACGTGCTGTTCCCGATCTATGCCAGTCTTTTCACCCCGGTCTGGCTGCGCCTGCTCGGCGCCAAAATCGGCCGGAACGTCGAGGCCTCCACGGTCCTGCTGATCCCCAAGATGACCACCGTGGGCGAAGGCGCCTTCCTCGCCGACGACACCCTGGTGGCGTCCTACGAGCTCGACGGCGGCTGGCTGAGGATTGCCCCGGCGAAGATCGGCAAGCGTTCCTTCCTGGGGAATTCCGGCATGACGGGCGCGGGCCGCAACGTGCCCAAGAACTCCCTCGTCGCGGTGCTTTCGGCGACGCCGGCGAAGGCCAAATCCGGGACCTCGTGGCTGGGCAGCCCGCCGGTCAGGCTGCGGCGCACCGCGATCGCCTCCGACGACACGAGGACGTACCAGCCGCCGCTGAGGCTCAAGCTCGCCCGGACACTGTGGGAGCTGGGCCGCTTCGTGCCGGTGGTGGCGACCGTGGCGATCGCCGCTGGGGTCCTCCTCGCCCTTGACTGGCTGGCCGCGACGTTCAACTACGGGGTCGCCGCGGCACTGGGCGGCGTCGTGGTCCTGCTGGCCGGCGCCGTGGCCGCGGGCAGCGCCGTCGTGGCCAAATGGGTCCTGGTGGGGCGGATCCGCCCGGGCGAGCATCCCCTGTGGAGCTCGTTCATCTGGCGCAACGAGGTGGTGGACACCTTCATCGAGGTGGTCAGTGCCCCCTGGTTTGCCCGCGCGGCCACCGGGACGCCGGCGCTTCTTTGGTGGCTCCGCGCCCTCGGCGCGAAGATCGGCGCCGGCACCTGGTGCGAAAGCTACTGGCTCCCCGAGGCGGACCTCGTGACCCTGGGCCGGAACTCCACCGTCAACCGCGGCTGCGTGGTCCAGACGCACCTCTTCCACGACCGCGTCATGAGCATCGACACTGTTACGCTCGAAGACGGAGCCACCATGGGACCGCACGGGGTCATCCTCCCCCAGGCCCGGATCGGCAACGGCGGCACAGTGGGCCCGGCATCGCTCGTCATGAGGGGTGAAACGGTGCCGGCCGCGACATACTGGATGGGCAATCCCGTCAGCCCCTGGGGCGGACCGGGCCAGCCGGCCCCCAAGCCCAGGTAGCCACGCTCCGCACGGCCAGTCCCCCGCCCCCGCCATCCCGAAGGCCCGCTCCGATGACCCACAGCCGCATGAATCCCTGCGTATGAGTTCCACCCCCATGAGTCCCACTGCAGCTGCCGGCACCGGGCGTGCCCTGCCCTCGGGGGGAGCGGCCGGCGCACCGGATCCCTACCTGCCCGGCCACGGCACCAACGCGTACCGCGTCACGCGCTATGAACTCCAACTGGACTACAGGCTCAGCAGCAACCGCCTGACCGGTCGGGCGGTCCTGCATGCGGTCGCGCAGTATCCGACGTCGGCGATCGTGCTGGATCTGACCGGGCTGCGGGCCACCAAGGTGCAGTTAAGCGGCCGGAAGGTGCGCAAGTTCAGCCAGCGTGCCGATCAGCTCGTCGTCGTCCCGGATGCTGCCCTGCTGGCAGGCGAGCAATTCACCCTGGACATCCGGTACGAAGGCAACCCGGTTCCGCGCCGCGGCCTCTGGGGCGATGTGGGCTGGGAGGAACTCACCGACGGGGCGCTCGTGGCCGGCCAGCCCAACGGCGCGGCCTCCTGGTTCCCCTGCAACGATCACCCGCGGGACAAGGCCAGCTACCGGATGACCGTGACCACGGACGCCAACTACCGGGCCGTGTGCAACGGGGTGCTGCTCACGCACAGCAGCCGGTCCAGCCGCGAAACCTGGGTCTACGAGCAATCCGAGCCCATGTCCACCTACCTCGCGACCGTCCAGATCGGCCGCTATGAGCTCGTGGCCCTCACTCCGTCCCGCGCGACCGGACAGGTGCCGCAGTTCGTGGCGGTGCCGCCGGAACTGGCGGGCGCTGCCCGCGAGGGCCTGGCGCGACAGCCGGAGATGATGCGCACGTTTACGAACTGCTTCGGACCCTATCCGTTCCCGGAGTACACGGTGGTAGTGACGGAGGACGAGCTGGAGATCCCGCTCGAGGCACAGACCCTGTCCATCCTGGGCCGCAACCACCTGGGACCGGAGTGGGAGTCCCAGCGGATGATGGCCCATGAGCTCGCGCACCAGTGGTTCGGGAATTCGTTGACGGCTGCGTCCTGGAAGGACATCTGGCTGCATGAGGGATTCGCCTGCTATGCGGAATGGATCTGGTCCGAGGAAGCCGGCGTCCTGCCGCTCGAGGACCGCGCCGCGGCCGCCTGGCGGAGGCTCGACGCCGGCAGCCAGGATCTGCTGGTGGGTGATCCGGGGCCCGAGCTGATGTTTGATGACCGTGTCTACAAGCGCGGCGCCCTCGCGCTGCACGCGTTGCGGCTGCGCTGCGGCGACCTGGCCTTCTTCGCGCTGCTGCACGACTGGGCGGGCCGCTTCCGCCACGGCTCCGTGTCAACAGCCCAGTTCATCCTCGCCGCGAACCGGGCGACCGGCCTGGACACCGAGGCCCTGCTGCACCCCTGGCTGTACGAGGAAGCACTCCCGCCGCTGCCGGCCGGCGGTTCGTAGGCATTTTCGTTAGTTCGCCGGGGGTTCAGGTCCAGGCAGCGGGGTGGTCGGGCTCAAGCGCCCCGCGCACCCCTGCCGTGACGTTCCTCCCCGGTTGCTTAGGCGCCCCGCGCAAACCGCCCGCGGGAATCCGGGGTCCGCCACGGCCGGCAGGCGGTTCGGCGGCAAGCAACCGGGAAGGAGCGCCCCGCTTACTGCCCGCGTCCACGTGCCCGGCTTCCGGTCCCACTAGCCAGCGACGGCAAGCGCGGCGACAAAGCCTGCGGGAAGGCCCAGGGCAACCCTGTCCAGTTCAACGAGGACAACGCCCTCGGTGGGCTCCGCGAAGGCGTCGACCGAGGCCGGATTGACCCGCAGTCCGGTGCCGTGGGCCTTCAGTAGGGCTTCCTTGCGCGCCCACGCGGCTGTCCGCCACAGGGTAGCCTGATCCGGCGGCACGGCGGCGAGCAGCTGCCGTTCTGCAGGGGTGAGGGCGACGTCGTCGAACCCGGGGAACCCGACGCCGGAGCTGTGCTCCAGGTCGATTCCGACCGTTGCCTCAGGTTCCCGGGCGCCGCCGGCAGCCAGCAGGGCCCAGCCGCGGCTGCGGGAGAGGCTCAGGATAAGGCCGGCGGGGGCACCGTGAAGCCGGTAGCCGGGCCGGCCGTGGTCAAGCTCCGGTCCCGTTCCGCAGTCCGGGCACGAATAGGCGGCCGTCAGTTCCCCGGGGCGCACGCCGAGGATCCCGGCGGTGAAACCACGCAGCGCGATCCGGCCGGCCAGGAAGTCTCGCCGGTTTGCCGGATCCTTGATGCCCGCGGCGCGCACGCGTTCCGCGGGATCAAGGAAGGTCCCGCCGTCCGGTCCGACGTCGGCAAGACGAACGGACCGGACGGTGATTCCGGAAACGGCGAGTGTTCCCCCGAGGTCTACCGCTGGACCGCTCCGAAGCGCACGTGGGCAACCGCCACGGCGCTTTCGCGGGCGGCGGACGCTTCGTCAGCCGTCAGCGTGCGGTCCTCGGCACGGAACCGCAGGCTGAACGCCAGCGACTTCCTGCCTTCTTCGATGCCCTTGCCCGCGTACACGTCGAACAGGGCGACGTCTTCGAGGAGTTCGCCGGCACCCTCGCGCAGGGCGGCGAGCACCTCTTCAGCGGGAACCTCCTGCGGCACCACCAGGGCGACATCCTGGGTTGCCACCGGGTAGGTGGAGATGTGCCGGGCGACGATCACGTCCGCGGCGGCCTCGAAGAGGGCGTCCGCGTTGAACTCGACGGCTACCGAGCGCGCCGGCATGTCATGCGCGGCCAGCAGCTTCGGGTGCAGTTCGCCGGCGTAGCCCAGGACCTCGCCGGTGCGGAGCGCCAGCTGCGCGGCCCGTCCCGGGTGGAAGGCCTGGTGCTGGCCCTGGCTGATGACGATCTCGACGCCCAGCACGTCGCCGGCGAGCCGGGCGATGTCCAGTGCGTCCGCCCAGTCCCAGGCCCGGGGCGTGTGGCCCGCGGCAGCCGGTGAGTCATGTCCGGTCAGCACGGCGGCGAGATACAGCGGCTGGTTCGGGACGCCGTCGTACAGGGCATCCAGCACCTCATCGCTGGGCTTGGCGCCCAGCGGCGGGATCGTGGCGGTGCCGAGCGTGTCACCGGGCAGGAACACGAGTCCCGCCTCGAACAGTGCCAGGTCGCGGAATCCGCGGGAATGGTTGCGCTTGGCCACCTCGATCAGGCCCGGCAGGATCGAGGTCCGCAGGTAGCCCTGCTCCTCGCTGATGGGGTTGGCGAGCTTGAGCGCCTTGCGCGCCCCGCCGGCCGTGGCCACCCCGAAGGTGTCGTTGGCGGCCTTGGAGACGAACGGGTACGCGAGGACCTCGGTGAGGCCGGCCGCGGCCAGGGACTGGACCAGGCGCCGGCGCTGCTGCTGGACGCGGGTCAGGCCGCGGCCCGGCGGCGCCACCGGAAGGCTCGCGGGGATCTTGTCGTAACCGACCAGGCGCGCGATCTCCTCGGAGAGGTCTTCCTTCGTTTCCAGGTCGTTGCGCCAGCTCGGGGCCGTGACCGTCCAGCCGTCGTCGGATTTCACCACGACGGCGCCCAGGTCCTCGAGCGAGGTGACAATCTGCTCGTCGCCGAAGTTAATGCCGATCCGGGCGGCGGCAAAGCCGGCCGGAAGGGCGATGGTCACGGCGTCCGGCGCGGTGCCGACGTCGGTCCCGGCCTCGTCGGCCTTGCCCCCGGCAAGTTCCACCAGGAGGTCGACAACGCGCTGGGCTGCAACGTTGGCGACGTGCCAGTCGACGCCGCGTTCGAAGCGCTTGGACGCCTCGGACGGGAGCTTGTGCCGGCGGCGGGAGCGTCCGATGGACACCTCGTCGAAGTGCGCCGCTTCAACCAGGACGTTCGACGTCGAATCGCTGACCTCGGTGGCGGCACCGCCCATGACGCCGGCGATGCCGATCGCACCGGAGCCGTCGGTGATCAGGAGATCCTCGACGTCGAGCTTCCGCTCCTTGCCGTCCAGGGTGGTGATCTTCTCCCCCGCCACGGCGCGGCGGACCACGATGTCGCCGGACAGCGTGTCCAGGTCGTAGCAGTGCGTGGGCTGGCCGAGTTCCAGCATGACGTAGTTGGAGATGTCCACGGGCAGGGAGATGGAGCGGATGCCGGCAAGACGCAGCCGGGACGTCATCCACGGGGGCGTCGGCCGGGTGGCGTCGACGCCGCGGACGGTCCTGGCCACGAAGCGGTCGCAGCCGGGCTTGCCGTAGATGGGCGCGTCGTCGTTGAGCTTGACGCCGTGTCCGCCGGACAGTTCAGCCGGTGCCGTGACCTTGGACGCGGGGTCGGTGAAGGACGTGCCGGTGGCGTGCGCGTATTCGCGGGCGACGCCGCGGATCGAGAACGCATAGCCGCGGTCCGGGGTGACGTTGATCTCGGCGGCCTCGTCATGAAGGCCTAGGAGTTCCATGGCGTCGGTGCCGATTTCGGGATCGAGTCCGATCCTTGCGAGCACCAGGATGCCGTCGTGGTCCTCGCCGATGCCGAGTTCGCGCACGGAGGCGATCATGCCGGCGGACAGGTGCCCGTAGGTCTTCCGAGCCGAGATGTGGAAGTCTCCCGGCAGCACGGCGCCGGGAAGGGTGACCACCACCTTGTCGCCTTCAACGAAGTTGTGGGCTCCGCAGATGATGCCCTGCACGCCGGAGGGATCGATGCCGTCTCCGGTGAGGCTCTGCTGCTGGCCTTCGGGGACCACCCGCACCTGGCACCAGTTGATGGTCTTGCCGTTGGTCTGGGGTTCCTTGACGATGCTCAGCACCTGGCCCACCACGACGGGGCCCTTGAGGGTGTCCGCGGGGCGGTGGACCGCCTCTTCTTCAAAGCCGACCTTGACGAGCTCCGCCATGACGTCTTCGGCCGTTGCTCCGGCCGGTACCTGCGCGAATTCACGCAGCCAGGAAAGTGGGATACGCACGGTTAGATCTCCATCCCGAAGTGCTCGCTGAAACGTACATCGCCTTCGATCATGTCGCGCATGTCGCCGACCTCGTTGCGGAACATAAGCGCCCGCTCAATGCCCATGCCGAAGGCAAAACCTGAATAGATGTCCGGATCGATGCCGGCGGCCCGGAGCACGTTGGGGTTGACCATGCCGCAGCCGCCCCACTCGATCCAGCGCGGGCCGCCCTTGGCCCCCGGATGCCAGATGTCCAGCTCCGCGGAGGGTTCAGTGAACGGGAAGTAGTTGGGGCGCAGCCGGATCTGCGCCTCGTCGCCGAACATCTGCCGGGTGAAGTGCTCCAGGGTGCCCAGCAGGTCCGCCATGCTGAGCTTCTTGTCGATGGCCAGGCCCTCGAACTGGTGGAAGACCGGGGTGTGCGTCGCGTCCAGCTCGTCGGTGCGGAACACCTTGCCCGGGCACAGCACGTAGATGGGCAGCTCGCGTTCCAGCATCGAACGGACCTGCACCGGGGAGGTGTGGGTGCGCATCAGCAGGTGGGCCTCGGGCGGCTCCACGAAGAACGTGTCCTGCATTTCGCGGGCGGGGTGGTCCGGCTTGAAGTTCAGCGCATCGAAGTTGAACCACTCGGACTCGACCTCGGGGCCCTCGGCGATTTCCCAGCCCATGCCGACGAAAATGTCCGCCACCCGTTCCTGCAGGGTGGACAGCGGGTGGCGCGCACCGGCACGACGGCGGCGCGGGGCCACCGTGACGTCGACCGTCTCCTCGACCAGGATCCGCGCGTCGTTCTCGGCTTCGAGCTCGGCATTGCGGTCCGCGAGCGCCTTGTTGACGCGTCCGCGGGAAGCGCCCATGAGCTTGCCGGCCGCAGCCTTCTGGTCCTTCGGCAGTCCGCCGATCTCACGGTTGGCGAGGCTCAGCGCGGACTTTTCGCCGGTGTGCGCGAGACGCACTGCCTTCAGTTCATCGAGCGTGGAGGCGGCGGCTATGGCGGCAACGGCCTGGTCTACGGCGGCGGTGATGGCGGCTTCATCCAGGGGATTCGGGACGGCGCCCGGCAAAGTTTCAGTCATCTACTGTTCTTAGCTACGAGTCGGTTCATGCCAACGGCACGGAGCCATGAACAGTGTCATGTCACCGGGCATTGACAACGGGCTGTGACAACGGGCTTTGACAATGGGCATTGACAAAGGCTGTGACGAAGGGCAGGGCACGCCGAAATCGCTCCAGCGGGCACTCGCCTCCAGTCTAGTTGACGGCACCGACGTGCCCGAACGTGACGGTGCCGCTCTTTTCCTGAACTGCAGGGATCCCTGAACTGCACAGATCCCTGACCGGTAGGGATCCCCCCGGGCTAGCATGGCCTCATGACGTCCGGACAACGGCTGCGCCAGATCGCGAACGTGCTGAATGCTTCGACCCCGCTGGGGTTGCTCCTCGCCGCCTGCGCCCGCGCCTCCGTCCGCCGCGGACCCCGCGGCCTGCTGATCGCCACCGGCTACCGCTGGCGGCTGCCCTTCGCCGGCGCGTTCACGGTCGGCAATGTGGTGCTGTTCCGCGCCGGACCGGACGAGGCCCTCGGCAATCAGGTTCTGCTGGGCCACGAGGAGCGTCACAGCACCCAGTACGCCTGGTGCCTCGGTGTGCCCTTCCTGCCGCTGTATTTTCTCGCGGCGGGCTGGTCCCGCTGGCGGACCGGCAACCCCGCCTCCCGCAATGTCTTCGAACGGCACGCCGGGCTCCGGGCCGGCGGCTATCCGGAGCCCGGGTCCGCGGAGATACGCCCTTCACAGTCCACCGGCATCCCGGGCTCCCCGGCCCCCGAGCGGAACGAGGCATGACATGACGGACAGCCCCAGGACCATTTCAGTGACCGGCTCCGGCAGTGCGGAGGCCGAGCCGGATCTGCTGACCCTCTCGATCGGCGTCGAATGCCGCCGGGAAAACGTCGGCGCTGCCTACGGCGACGCCGGAGGTGCCTCGGCCGCTATCACGGCCGTGCTCCGCGAACACGGCATCCAGGACAGGGACATCACCACCTCGGGGCTCAATGTCCGCGCCGAGCTCAACTGGCAGGAGGGCCGTGGGCAGACGGTGTCCGGCTACCTGGCCTCCAGCATGCTGAGTGTCCGGATCCGCGAGCTGGCAGCGTCCTCGGAGATCATCGCCGCGGCCGTCGCCGCCGGCGGCGACGACGTCCGGCTCAACGGGCTGGAGTTCGGCTTCGCGGATCCCGCCGCCGTCGCCGCGCGCGCCCGGGAAGCCGCATGGGCCGACGCCCTCGTCACGGCCGGGCACTTCGCGTCCCTCGCCGGCGCCGAACTGGGCAAGGTTGTCTCGCTTGCCCAGCTGTCCGGTTTCCCGGCGCCCATCCCGGTGGCCAGGATGCAGCGCGCCGTAGCGGTGGAATCGCTCACCGTGGAAGCCGGCGAGTCCAGCGTCAGCGCGACGGTGGGTGTGGTCTGGGAATTGCTCGACTGATTTCCAGCTGGTCATCCGCCGCTCGTCAGCGCACCGGTGGCGGGTTGCGTGGTGACGCCCGCCGGCGGGAGGCTTGACTTAAACTCGAACATACATTCGAATGTAGGCATGAGATGGGACGCACAAGCACTCAGCCCGGCCGTCAACAAACCTGCCGTCAACAAAGCGCCTGGCAACGGAGCGCACGGTGGAAGCAGCGGATCCCCGGCCGCCCCAGTCACCGATGCGCTGCTCCCGCTGCTAGGGCTGGTGCGTTCCGTTTCAACCCCCGAGTTTGCCGGGGTCACTTTCCATGAGGTCACCGCCAAATCGGTGCTCAACAAGGTGGTCGCGGGTTCCCGGATGCCGTTCGAGTGGACCATCAACCCGTACCGTGGCTGCAGCCACGCCTGCGTCTACTGTTTCGCCCGCAAGAGCCACACGTACCTGGACTTCGACGCCGGTCTGGACTTTGACAGCCAGGTGGTGGTCAAGATCAACGCCGCGGAGGTCCTGCGCAAGGAGCTGGCGAAGCCCTCGTGGGGACGGCAGCATGTTGCCCTGGGCACCAACACCGATCCCTACCAGCGGGCCGAGGGCCGCTACCAGCTGATGCCGGGCATCATCGGCGCCCTCGCCGATTCCGGCACTCCCTTGTCCATCCTGACCAAGGGCACCCTCCTCGCCCGGGACATCCCGCTCCTGAAGCACGCCGCGGCCCAGGTCCCCGTGGGGGTGGGCATCTCGCTCGCGATGACCGATGAGCGGCTCTCGGAAGCCGTGGAGCCTGGCACCCCTGGTCCCCGGGCACGGCTCAAGCTGGTCTCGCGGCTGCGGGAGGCCGGGCTGCCCTGCGGGGTCATGGCCATGCCCATCCTGCCGTGGCTCTCGGACAGCGACGAGGCCCTGGATTCCCTGTTCGGTTCCCTCTCGGCGGCCGGTGCCACCGGCGTCACGGCCGGCGCCCTGTACCTCAAGCCCGGAACGCGTGAATGGTTCATGCAGTGGCTTGCGAGGGAGCATCCGCAGCTGGCCGGCAAATACCGGCGCCTATACGGCAGCGGCTCATATGCCTCGAAGGAGTACCGCGCCTGGCTGGCCGGACGCATCCGGTACTTCAAGGCCCGGCATGGCTTTTCCGGCTCGCAGGGCTTCAGCCACCGGGAGCTCAACGGTGATACCGATGACTTGGATCCCCGGGAGGAAGAGGCCCAGTATCCGGCCGGCAGCATCCCCGGGACGGCCGGCCACTCCGGCCGGCATGGAAGCCCGGCAAAGCAAGCCGCGCAGCCCACGTTGTTCTGAAGGCAACTTCCGGCACCCAGGTTTCCGGGCCCGCCCCGATGCCGACTTCCACTGGCGGCCCCGGGTCACGTACGTTCGTATTGCAAGCGCATGACGTGGCGGATGGCATGGCCTGGAGCACACCTCGGCCTCCGTCGATGGTCAGCCGCGCAGTTACACCCTGCGGGCCACACAGGTGTATCGCCGCGAAGGCGGCGAATGGAAGGTAGCCCATCGGCATGCCGACACTGTGACCGAATGACGCGTCCCACCTGGTCGCCGAAGGGGCGCTGCGGATAAGGTCGGTCGGGTTTCCTTGACGGTGTCGAAGCCCCCACTTACTCAGAACGTGGGGGCTCCGGGCTCGGCGAGCGGGTGCTCGCGCCGGATCTGTGCGACCGTCGGATCGTTCTCGTCGGCGCCGTAGTCCGAGCTGCGGGTGATGTCCTTCCCCTCGGGGAGCTTCATTGCATGGAAGATCAGAGACAGGCCTGCGGCAACGATAAGGTTTATCGCAAACGCGACGACAGCGATGTAGACCTGTATGTCGGTGCCGGGGATGGCCGCGATGGAGCCGCCAAAGTTGGCTTTGGTGGCGGGGTTGACCACGTTATAGGCCGCGACAGTGCCATAGATGATTCCGGTTGCCCAGCCCCCGAAAAGCGCCCACCGGTGGAACCAGCGGGTGTATAGCCCTGCCACGATCGCCGGGAAGGTCTGCAGGATCCAGATACCGCCGAGGAGCTGCATGTTAATTGCTGCCGACTGGTCCATGGCAATAACGAAAACCAGTGCACCGAATTTCACCACAAGCGATGCGATCTTGGAGACGTTTGCTTCCTGCCGCGGATTGGCGTCAGGCTTGATCAGATCGCGGTAAATGTTGCGGGTGAACAGGTTCGCCGCGGCTATTGACATGATGGCGGCAGGGACCAGAGCACCGATGGCGATGGCGGCCAGGGCGATACCGGCAAACCAGTCCGGGAAGTGATCGAGGAACAGCTGCGGCACTACCAGCTGCGGGTTGACGGCGCCGTTCAAGTCGATGGGCTTGGTACCGGCGTATATGGCCGCGTAGCCCAGCAGCGCCAGGAACCCCAGCATCAACGAGTACAGCGGCAGCACCGCGGCATTCTTACGGATCGTATTCCTGCTCTTGCTCGCCAGGACGCCCGTGATCGAGTGCGGGTACATAAACAGCGCCAAGGCCGAGCCCAGAGCAAGCGTCCAGTAAGCGGAGTAACTGCCCGCGCCCGGAATGAAGACTCCAGCGGGTTTACCGGTAGCCGGGTTGACCGCACCCAGTTTCGTCTCGGCGGCGTCGAAGATGGCGCCCCAGCCCCCGAACTTGATCGGCAGGTAGATTACCGCAACGATCACCGCCAGATAGATCAGCAGATCCTTCACGACGGCGATCAGGGCCGGAGCCCGCAGACCCGACGTGTACGTATAGGCGGCCAGGACCACGAACGCGATGATCAGCGGCAGGTCCGTCAGCAGCACGTTCTCCGCACTTCCCAGGCCCAGCACCGTGAGCACGGCCTTTATGCCGACCAGCTGCAGCGCGATGTAAGGCATGGTCGCGACGATGCCGGTGACGGCGACGGCAAGGGAAAGCGCCCTGCTGCCATAGCGGCCGCCAACGAAATCGGCCGGCGTGACGAACCCATGCCGGTGCGAGACGGACCACAACCGGCTCATCAGGAGGAACACGATGGGGTACAGAACGATCGTGTACGGCACCGCGAAGAAACCGCTCACTGCTCCAGTGGCCCACATTGCAGCCGGAACGGCCACGAAAGTGTAGGCCGTATATAAGTCGCCGCCGAGCAGGAACCAGGTCACCCAGGTTCCAAAACCGCGGCCCCCGAGGCCCCACTCGTCCAGGCTGTGCAGCCCTGTCGCCTCTTCCCGGCGCCACCGCGCAGCAACGAACCCCAAGGCCGCCACCAAGACGAAGAGAATGATCACAATAGTGAGTGCAACGCCGCTAATGGGCCGGTCCGGAACCGCCAGCGGCACACTGGCCCCGCTCATCGCTCCTCCTCGGCGCTGGTCATGCCCCGCACGGATTCGCGCCGGCGGCGATCCTCCTTGCTTACCAGCCAGTAGGAGATCCCCACCAGGCCAACGGTGACCGGAATCCACATCATTTGATACCAGTAGAAGAACGGTATGCCGGCCAAGCGCGGCTCATCGACCGAATACGCGGGCACAAACAACGGAACCACAATGGCGACGGTCAACAGGATTCCGGTGATGATGTATGGACCGGATCTGGCCGGCCCGCGCGTTGGCACGTCAGGACTGGACATCGACGCCTCCTGATCGAGACGGCCCCGGAGCGGGAAGGCTTCCCGGGACGTGCCGGCGGCCTGTGGACCGTGTATCGCAGCGGTCTTTACAATAAGAATACACACTGGATTTATTGTCCAACAGGGCAATGCGCCCCGCGTTTGACGGCGGTTTTACGGGATTCTGATTTAGGCGGGGACGTAGAGGATGTTCTGGCCGTGGGCGAGGAAGAGGAGATCAGCAGCGCCCCGTCCCCCATGGTTCAGGTCATTTTCGTGTCAGAGGGCCTTCACCGCGCCCAGGACCTTGGTCAGCGAGTCCTTCGCATCGCCGAACAGGAGCGTGGTCTTCGGGTCGTACAGGAGTTCGTTCTCGATCCCCGCGAATCCCGGGCGCATGGAGCGCTTCAGGAAGACCACCTGGCCAGCCAGGGCCACCTCCAGGATCGGCATCCCGTAGATCGGAGCCCCGGGCGTGGACTTGGCCGCCGGGTTGACCACGTCATTGGCTCCCACCACCAGTGCGACATCCGTGTTCGGGAAATCGGGGTTGACTTCCTCAAGCTCCCTGAGCGCCTCGTAGGGCACGTTCGCTTCCGCCAGGAGCACGTTCATGTGGCCCGGCATGCGTCCGGCGACCGGGTGGATGGCGAAGACCACCTCGATGCCGCGGGCCTGCAGTGCGGTGGCGAGCTCGGCGATGGTGTGCTGGCCCTGGGCCACGGCAAGCCCGTAGCCGGGGACGATCACCACGCGCTGGGCGTAGCCGAGCTGGACGGCCACGTCCTCCGCCGAGGAGGAGCGCACCGGGCGGTCGCTCTGCACGGTGGAGCCCGCCGTCGATCCTCCCCGGAACGCCCCGAACATGATGCCCGCCACGCCCCGGCCCATGGCGGAGGCCATCACCTTGGTCAGGATGGTGCCGCTGGCCCCCACAAGCGTGCCGGCGACGACCAGCAGCACGTTGCCGAGCACGATCCCGGACGCCGCCACTGCGAGGCCGGTGAAGGCGTTGAGCAGTGAGATGACGATCGGCACGTCTGCGCCGCCAACGGGCAGCACCAGCAGCAGCCCGGCTGCCAGTCCCAGCACCAGCAGCGCAAGGGCCCAGCCGGTTGAACCGCTGATGATGACCACGACGCCGGACGCGATGGCGCCCGCCAGCGCAAGGGCCATTACCGCGGGCATGCCGGGGAAGAGCAGCGGGCGGGTGCTGATCAGTTCCTGCAGCTTGCCGACCGTCACCGCGGAGCCGGCGAAGGACACGGCGCCGACCAGCATGGTGAAGACCACTGCCAGGCGCACCCAGGGGTCCGCGCTGTGGGCGAGTTCCAGCACTGCCACCAGTGCGGCGGCCCCGCCTCCGACCCCGTTGAACAACGCGACGAGCTGCGGCATCTGGGTCATCTGCACGCGCCGGGCCACCGGGACGGCGACGGCGGAGCCGACGGCGATCGCGGCCAGGATCAGCGGGATATTCTCCAGTCTCGCGGAAAGGAAGACCGTGACCACGGCGACGAGCGCGCCCCCGGCGCCGATGGCGTTTCCGCGGCGGGCGGTCCGGGGCGAGCTGAGGCCCTTCAGCGCCAGGATGAAGCAGACGGCCGCCGCCAGGTAGAACAGGGCGGTCCATGCGGGGGCGAGGAGGCTCATGTGCCGTCCTCCCCTGCGCGGCCTTCAGCACGTGGCCTGGCTGGCTTCCGGCCGCCGAACATCTCCAGCATCCGGTCGGTGACAACGAATCCGCCCACCAGGTTGGCGGTTGCCAGAATCACGGCGAGCAGCGCAATCGTGAGCAGCCACGGATCGCTGGCCTGCCCCGCCACGAGGATCGCGCCGACAAGGATGATGCCGTGGATGGCGTTGGCCCCGGACATCAACGGCGTATGCAGTTTGCTGGTCACCTTGGAGACGACTTCGAAGCCGACGAAGACAGAAAGCACCACTACTGTCAGCAGCGTGATCGGATCCATCATTGCAGCGTCTCCATTACGTCCGGGTCTCCATCACTTCAGGCTTCATCACTGCAGCGCCTCCATCACTTCAGCGCCTCCATGGCCTCGGAGGTCCCCGCGTGCCGGACCGAGCCGCCGTGGGTCAGGCAGGCTCCGGCAACCACCTCGTCGTCGAAGTCCGGACTGACCTGGCCGTCCGTAGTCATCAGGGCGAGCAGATTGGCGACGTTCTTGGCGAACAGCCGGGAGGCATCGGACGGCATCGCGGAGGCTGCGTCCTGCAGCCCCACCAGGGTCACGGACCCGCCGTCGACGGGTACCTCGATGTCCCGGCCGGCAATGACACCTTCGACGTTTCCGCCGGATTCGGCGGCAAGGTCGACGACGACGGATCCGGCCCGCATGCCGGCCACCATGTCCAGGGTCACCAGCAGGGGTGCCGCACGGCCGGGGATGGCTGCCGTGGTGATGAGGACATCCGCCGCCGCGACGTGGGGTGCGAGCAGGGCACGCTGGCGCTCGGCCCGGTCCTCGCCGAGCTCGCGTGCATAGCCCCCGCTGCCTTCCGTGCCGGCGTCCGCATTTCGACTGTCCAGGTCCAGGTGGATGAAGGTGCCGCCCATCGAGGCGACCTCGTCCGCCGAAGCCGCCCGGATGTCATTGGCGGAGACCCGGGCGCCGAGGCGTTTGGCGGTGCCGATGGCCTGGAGTCCGGCGACCCCGGCCCCGAGGACCAGCACCCGGGCGGGCGGAATGGTGCCGGCGGCGGTCATGTACAGCGGGAAGAAACGGGGGTAGCGCAGGGCGGCCTCCAGCACCGCCCGGTAGCCCGAGACGAGGGACTGCGAACTGAGCGCATCCATCGACTGTGCCCGGGAGATCCGCGGCACGAGTTCCAGCGCGAAGGACGTGACCCCGGCGTCGGCAAGGGCCCGGACCGTGGACAGTTCGGAGGCGGGCGAGCCCAGGCCTACGGTGATGGTGCCCGGCCGCAGCCTCGCAGCGATCTCCGGTGTGAGCGGCCGGACGTGCAGGAGCACATCCAGTGATTCGGGTGGCAGCTCCGGAACGACGGTGGCCCCTGCCTGGGCGAACGCGGCGTCCGGGAAACCGGCCTCGTTCCCCGCCCCGCACTCCACCGCGACGTCCAGGCCGAGAGCGGTCAGCTGCTGCACCGTCTCAGGTGTGGCCGCGACGCGGCGTTCCCCCGCTCGCTGCTCCCGTTTGACACCGACCCGCACGGACGTCTCCTCTCGATTCGCTTCAGAGTAGTCACATGCTTCACGCTTTGGCGAGAGGCAGGGGGCAGGCCGGGTGATCTGGCCTATGGGGACTTAGCCCTGGAACACCGACGCGGGCCAGCACTGTGCCCGAGTGGAGTAGTGCCTTCTGCTTCAGGCCACCAGCGGGTCGTTGAGCCGGATGCGTTTTAGGATTTTGACCTTTGCGTGATGCCGGAGTTCGCGCCGGTGGCGGGTCTGGCCATGGAGGGTGCCGGGGAGCGGGGGCGCCGTGGATCGGTAGGTGTGGCCGGTGGGGGTGGTGAGTTCGAGGGTGTGCCGGGGGCCGGGCCTCGGCCTGGCTGCCCAGCCGGGGATTTCCTTCGTGTGGTTGCAGGCTTCGCAGAGAGCGGATCCGTTGATGTGGCTGGTGGCGCCGCCGTCGTGCCAGGGAACGATGTGGTCCAGGTGCCGGATCGGGGCGTCGCAGTACGGGGTGCGACAGGTGTCATCGCGGGCCGTCAGGAAGCGGCGCAGCCCGGCCGGGAAGAACCGGGCCCGGGAGTCCATGGCCAGCAGGTCCCCGGTCCCAGGGGCGGTGTGAAGCCGCCGCAGCCACATGGCGAACGCCGGCTGGGCGCCGCCACCGGCTGTGCCGCCGGTGAGGACACCGCCCTCCAGTGCCCCGCCGTGTGCCCCGCTGCTGCCGGGCTCGCCCCCGGCCTCACCGTGATCCGTTGCGCCGCCGCCGGCCGGGGAAGAGGCACAGGCGCGGACCGGGCCGGGGGTGAGGAGGGTCCGGGCCCAGGCGGCGGGGACGATGCCGTAGCCGGGGAGCCGGGCCGGTTCGCTTTCGCCCTGGAACAGGGTCCGGTCGGTCATGACGAGCTGGATCTCGACCCCGGTGATCCCGCCGGGGGTCCCGGTGACCCGCTCGACCAGTGCATCGGCCATGAGCTGCCCGCGGGAGCGGGGGTCCCCGCCGGAGCGGAGGGTCCCGGCGTGCCCGTTCAGGGCCGTGTAGACCGCGACGCCCTCCCTGGCCGGGAGCAGCGCGGTCAGGTACGTCATCGTGTCCGGTGCCGGGCGGAGGCTGACGTGCCGGTCGGTGGCGGCGTGGGCGGCCCGGTCCGCGACCGGGCGCGGGTCCATCCGGTACGCCGCGGCGCGCGCCGCGGCGGTGACGGCCCGGTCCCCGGCGCCGGCGAACGTGCCGGTATCCGCGGCTAGCTCCCCGTCGACCGCGGACCGGTCCGCGGCGGACAGGCAGGCCGTCTCGCGGACCAGGAGCGTGGCGCGCCATTCGTTCAGGTCCCCGGTGGCCAGCGCCGCCAGGGTGCGGGGCATCTCCGCCACGAGGGCCCTGGCCAGGCCCAGCAGCCGGCCCCCGCGAGACGGGGACTCCCGCCTGGCCAGGGCGATCTGCGCCCCGACGCCTTTTCCCAGCTCCGCCGCGGGCACCCCGGCGGCGGCCTGGGCGCGGCGCTCCAGGCTATAGAAGGCCACGGCGATCCGGGCTTGCGCCGCGGCCGCGGCGGACTTCAAATCCTCCAGCTCCCGCAACTGCGAGATCAGCCCGGCACCGTCCCCGCATGGCCGGACGCCGGCCAGGGAACCGATCAGGTTTTTGACCGCCATGCCTTCCGTTACTGCCGGAGCCGCTTCCGGCTCCTGATTGCCGTTCATGAGCCAAGTCAATCAGGCACCTACGACAGTGAGAGACCAATGTCACGGTGGCGGAGAAAGGGAGTCACGGGAAACGACGGACGGCCCGCCGGACCTGCCCGACGCGATTTGTCAGGGGTCCGGCGGGCTGACCGGCCGCGGCTCCGCACGGCGTCGGAACCGCTTCGGCCGGGGCAGACCTGGCCGTAGTTCCGCAGCCTACCCGGGGCGTCGGCCGCCTTCGGAGGGGCTGATCCCCGCGGCCCTAGCCAGGCTAAGGGGCCGGAGGCAGGGCCGGAACCGGGCGGATCATGTCGCCGGCGTTCCCGTGGAGACCGGAACCGCACCCGGGACTGCACCCGATCCGAAGTGAAAAGCCTGAAGCGCGCCAAGGAGTGCCTCGACGATTGGCAGGTCCGCCGGGATCCATGGCAGGCCCAGTACTTCTTCGCGGTTCCCGAGGTCCATCCAGCGGAGCTCATCGTGGTCCTGCAGAGGCCGGGGCTCGCCGTCGAGCAGCTCCGCAAACCAGACCCGCATGGCGGCGCGCTCGTTCAGCGGCCAACCGGAGGCGGACGCGGCCTGGAGCTCGGCGCCCAGCCGGACGTTGACGCCCAGCTCTTCGAGCAGTTCGCGGTGCAGGGCCTGTTCGGCCGTTTCCCCGGACTCCACCTTGCCGCCGGGAAACTCCCACATGCCGGCAAACTGCGGGGGCGCGGTCCTCCGCGCCACGAGCAGCCGGCCCGGGTCTGCCAGCGAATCCAGTACCGCGCCGCCAACGACGTCAATGAGTCCAGTCACGTCACCAAGTCTAGGGCGGCAGCCGCGTAGGGAAGAATGGAGGCAGCCGTCCTCCTGTTTCCGCGGAATACCGGACGCGCCCCAGTCGTTACATAAATCAGATTTAAGATGCCGCTTTCTCCTGGCCATCGGCCCGGGACTTTCTCGAAAAGCAGACGAATGACAACCACTCAACAAGCCCCAGCGACGCCGAAGACCGGCACCCGCCACGTTGCCCTGGCCATCATTTCCCTGGCCATGGGCGGATTCGGCATAGGCACCACGGAATTCGCCATGATGGGCCTGCTCAAGGAAGTGGAGCAAGGCCTCAACATCAGCACTCCGGAGGCCGGGCACCTGATCTCGGCCTACGCCCTCGGCGTGGTGATCGGCGCCCCGCTGCTGGCCGCCGTCGGCGCCAAAATGCCGCGGAAATACCTGGCCCTGGGGCTCATGCTGTTCTTCAGCATCGCCAACCTCACGTCCTTCATCGCCCCGGACTACGGCACCATGCTCGTCTCCCGCTTCGCGGCCGGGCTGCCGCATGGCGCCTTCTTCGGCGTCGCGGCCGTCATTGCGGCCTCCCTGGTGGCCCCGACCAGGCGCGGATGGGCGATTTCGATGGTGATGGCCGGTCTTACCATCTCCAACGTCATCGGCGTGCCTTTCGCCACCTGGATGGGCCAGGCGTTCGGCTGGCGGCTGCTTTTCCTGCTGGTGGGCCTGATCGGAACCATCACGCTCGCGATGCTGTGGAAATTCCTGCCCTTCCAGAAGCCCCACGCCGATGCCAGCATCCGCCGAGAACTTGGGGCCCTTAAGCGGCTCCAGGTCTGGCTGGCGCTCCTGATCGGCGTGGTCGGCTTTGGCGGCTTCTTCGCCACGTACACCTATATTGCCCACACCATGACCTCCGTAGCGGGCATCCCCTCTGCCTGGCTGCCGCTTGTTGTCGCGCTCTACGGACTGGGCATGGTGGCGGGCAATATCGTCGGCGGCCGCCTCGCGGACAAGTCGGTCATGGGAACCATCTACTGGGTGCTGCCCGCAATTGCCGTGGCGCTGGTGGTCTACGCCGTGGCAGTGCACTGGCCGTGGTCTGCCTATGTCATGGTTTTTGTGGTGGGCGGCGCGGGATCCCTGCTGGTCCCGGCCCTCCAGACCCGGCTGCTGGATGCCTCCCCCGACGCGCCGTCGCTGGCCTCCTCGCTCAACCATGCCGCGCTCAACGTCGCGAATGCCCTGGGAGCCTTCCTTGGCGGCCTCGTCATCGCCTGGGGCTGGGGCTATGTCGCCCCGGCGCTCGTCGGCGCCGTCCTGGCCCTCCTGGGCCTCGGCGTCGCTGCCATCAGCGGACTGGTGGAACGCAGGAGGCCGCTGAGACCGTAGCCGCGATGGCGACGGCCCAACGGCCTCCGGGACGTGGTGTCGGACAGTCTCTCAGCAGGGCACCGCTCAGGGTGTGCTGACGCGCTGGACATCCGGCTCAAGGTAGATGACCCGGGCAATCGGCACGGCCTCACGGATCCTGGCCTCGGCGTCGTCAATCACCTTGGCGATTTCCTGGCCCGTGTCCGCCCGGCCGATGCTGATCTTGGCAGCCACCAGCAGTTCTTCGGGGCCCAGGTGCAGGGTCTTGAGGTGGATGATGCCGGTGCCGTCGGCCCCGATGGCGGCATGGATCTTCGCCACGTCATCCTTGGTCGCGGATTCGCCCAGCAGCAGGGACTTCGTCTCAACGGCCAGCACGGCGGCGATCGCGACGAGCAGCAGCCCGATCATGCCGGTGCCCAGCGCGTCCCAGATGCCGTTGCCGGTGAGGAGCGTCAGGCTCACGCCAAAGAGCGCGAAGACCAGGCCCAGAAGGGCGCCGAAGTCTTCCAGCAGGATGACGGGAAGTTCGGGCTGTTTGGCGGTTCGGATGAATTTGACCCAGCTCTGCTTGCCCCGGACGTGGTTGGACTCGATGATCGCGGTCCGGAAGGAAAAGGACTCGGCGATGATGGCGCCGATGAGCACCGCGAGCGGCACCCACCAGAAGTCGCCCTCGATGGCGTGCGGGTGCTGGATCTTTCCCCACGCTTCATACAGCGCAAAGAGGCCGCCGACGCTGAACAGCACGATCGAGACGATGAAGGCGTAGATGTAGCGCTCGCGTCCGTAGCCGAAGGGGTGTTCCGGGCTCGCCGCCTTCTGGGCGCGCTTGCCGCCCACGAGCAGGAGGATCTGGTTGCCGGAGTCCGCCAGCGAGTGGATGGCCTCCGCGAGCATCGAGGAGGACAGCGTCAGGAAATACGCGACGAACTTCAGGACGGCGATGGTCAGGTTGGCAGCTAGCGCCGCAACAATCGCCTTGTTACCGCCATGTGCAGCCAAGTGAGCTTCTCCTTAGGGTGTTCTACCGGGGTGTTGGCGGGCACCGGAATCCGCCCATCCCCGCAAGGAATACCGTACCCGGTGGACCGTGCTGCCGCACCGCGCAATGCCCGGGCACATGCCGATCTCACGGCCGGATGCCGGTAGGTAACAATTGGAGGTGATCCTGCTGACATTTAATGCCGCAGGTGTTAGCTTGAAGCCATACTCGGGATTCATAATTTGGATGCCGACGAATATGTAGGAGGAGACATGGGCTTTCTAGGCTGGATCATTCTCGGACTCATAGTAGGTGCAATCGTCAAGGCAGTCATGCCTGGCAAGGTGGGCGGCGGCTGGGTCACCAGCCTCGTGCTCGGCGTTGTCGGTGCCATTGTCGGCGGCTGGATCGGCGACCTGCTGTTCGGCGGCGGCAAGATGGAATTCTGGAACCTCGGTTCCTGGATCCTGGCCATTGTCGGCGGCCTCGTGGTTGCCGGCATCTACGGCGCCGTTACCGGACGCAACAAGACGACAACCTGATCGACTAGGCGCCAATTGCACTGACGCTGAGGTGCACAAACGTTACGGTGCACAGATACGACGGCGGGAGCCCACCATTCGGTGGACCCCCGCCTTCTCTATGTCCAGCCGCCGTGGCCCGGCCGGCCGGCTCACCAATGGGCTAGTGCCCCGACGCGCCGTCCTGCTGTGAGCGGGCGCTGGCGTAGAGGCAGACCGTCGCGGCGGTCCCGAGGTTGAGGCTTTCGGCTGCTCCGTACACAGGCACGGCCACGCGGTGGTCCGCCAGCGCGAGTTCTTCCTCGGACAAGCCCCGGGCCTCATTGCCGAACAGCCAGGCCGTGGGCTTTTCCAGCGCGTAGCCGGAGCCGGCGGCGGAGGCCCCCAGGCGGCGGGCCGCGTTCTCGTCCTGGAGCCGGTCCAGGTTCAGCTGGCCGTCGCCGTCGGCGGCCAACACACCGATGCCGCGTTCCTTGCACCGAGCCACGAGCTCTTCCAGTTCGGCGCCAAGGACGACGGGCAGGTGGAAGAGGGACCCCGCCGTCGAGCGCACAGCTTTGGGGTTGTAGATATCCACGCTGGAGGCGGTCAGCACGACGGCGTCCGCGCCGGCAGCGTCCGCTGCCCGCAGCACGGTGCCGGCGTTCCCGGGGTCGCGGACCTGGCACAGCACGGCGATCAGCCGGGGGCCGGCGTCGAGCACCGCATCGATACTCACGTCCAGGAACCCGCAGACCGCGAGAATGCCCTGCGGGGTGACCGTGTCCGCCATGGCGGCCAGCACTTCGTCGGTGGCGAGGTATGCGGTGGTGCCCTCCGCGAGTGTCTTCAGATCCGGGTGCCGGTCGAGGCAGGCCTCGCTCGCGTAGACCTCATAGACAATGCCGGGCTCCCCCGCGGCAATCCTTTTCTGGTGCAGGAGCAGGGCCTCCCGGACAGCCTGCGGGCCCTCCGCCAGGAACTCGCTGCGCTTTAAACGGGCCGGGCGCCCGGCAAGTTGTGCCACCTTCCTCACCCGATCAGCTCGAGGATTGGAAAGTGGAAAGTCTTGCGGGCGCCCGGTTTCGTTCATATAAGAACCTTAGTTGCTTTCGCAGCCGGTGCTTGAACGACGTAGTTTTTGAGGACTACGGAACTACTTAGCAGCCGCGTCAGCGGCAACCTTCTTGGCAGCAGGCTTCTTGGCGGCCTTGGCCTTCGGAGCCGGCGCAGCCTCGGCCGGAGCGGAGGTGTCGGCGGGCAGAGAGTCCTTGGCGATCTTGACCAGCGCAGCGAAGGCGTTGGCGTCGGAAACGGCAAGCTCGGCCAGCATACGGCGGTCAACCTCGACCTCAGCGGCCTTCAGGCCCTGGATCAGACGGTTGTAGGTGAGGCCGTTGGCGCGGGATGCAGCGTTGATGCGCTGGATCCACAGGCGGCGGAAGTCGCCCTTCTTCTTTTTGCGGTCGCCGTAGCTGTATACAAACGAGTGCAGCAGCTGCTCTTTGGCCTTGCGGTACAGGCGTGAACGCTGTCCACGGTAGCCCTTGGCGCGCTCAAGGATAACCCGGCGCTTCTTGTGGGCGTTTACCGCCCTCTTCACACGTGCCACGTGCGTACTCCTTCGAAATTCTGATCCCAAGCGTCTACTGCCGGATCAACCGGCTGGCCTGAGAAGCCTTTTTGGTAGTTGACTGCTGCCAGGTGGCAATCAGTCAGAGAACTTGGAACTTAGATGCCGAGCATCTTCCGGATGACCTTGGCGTCGCCCTTGAAGACGATCTTGTCGCCGGCGAGGCGGCGGGTCAGCCTGGAGGACTTGTGCTCGAGGTAGTGGCGGCGGTTGGCCTGCTGGCGGCGCAGCTTGCCGCTGCCGGTCAGCTTGAAGCGCTTCTTAGCACCACTGTGGGTCTTCATCTTCGGCATGGGAACCGATCTCCTTACGTATCCGCAGACAGGGTCTGCAGTCTTTCGTGCAGCCGCCCCTGCGGGCGGCGTGCTGGTTGCTTGCTGCCGGACATTGCTGTCCGGCAGCCGTGAACTAGTTGGTCTTCTTGGTGCCCGGCTTGGCGGCCGCCCTCGGAGCGGCAGGCCGGACAGGAGGCTTCGGCGCCGCGGGGCGCGGCACCGGCTTCGGAGCAGCTACCGGCTTCGGTGCTGCTGCCGGAGCGGCCGTTTCAGCCTCGGGTGCTTTCGCAACCTCAGGCGCTTTCGCAACCTCAGGCGCTTTCGCAACCTCGGGCGCTTTCGCAACCTCGGGCGGCTTGGCAGCCTCAGGGGCCTTGGCGGCTGCGGCCTTGGGCTCAGCCGGAGCCTTGGCAACTGCCGGCTTGGAAGCGGCCCTCGGAGCTTCACGCTTCGGAGCGGCCTTGGGGGCCTCCTGCTTGGGCGCTTCCTGGACGGGAGCCTTTTCTGCCGGCGCTTCCTGTACCTTGACCTCGGCGGCGGGGGCCTCCGTGGCTACGGTTTCTTCGACTGCTTTGTCCGCGACCGCGTTGTCCGAGGCAGCGGCCTCGACGACGGCGGGAGCTGCTTCCGCGGCCGGAGCCTCCGTCTTGATCTGGTATCCCTCCGGAAGGAGGTCGGCCAGGGTCTGCGTCAACGGCGCACTGTCGTCGCCGGAAACGTCCACGCGGCCCGGGGCCCCCGAGGCCTTGGCTTCGTTCTCAGCCTTGGCCTCTGCGCGCTGCGACGCGCGGCGCGCCTCCGCCTTGGCCTCGGCCTTGTTCTTCAGGGGACCCACCACCATGACCATGTTGCGGCCATCGATACGCGGGCTGGACTCCACCACGCCCACTTCGGCGACGTCGTCGGCAAAGCGCTGCAGCAGGCGAATGCCCATCTCGGGGCGCTGCTGCTCACGGCCGCGGAACTGGATCATGGCCTTGACCTTGTCGCCGGCACCGAGGAACCGGAGCGCGTGGCCGCGCTTGGTCTCATAGTCGTGGGTGTCGATCTTCAGGCGGAAGCGGATTTCTTTCAGAACCGTGTTGGTCTGGTTCTTCCGGGCCTCGCGTGCCTTGACCGCAGCTTCGTACTTGTACTTGCCGAAGTCCATCAGCTTGCACACCGGAGGCTTGGCCTGCGGTGCAACTTCAACGAGATCAAGATCGGACTCGGCAGCCAAACGCAGGGCATCCTCAATACGGACAACTCCTACTTGTTCGCCTGCAGGGCCGACCAGCCGCACCTCGGGGACGCGGATACGCTCATTGATTCTTGGCTCGCTAATGTTAAAGCTCCTGTGTTCGTGAGTGGCATTCCACCGGCAAATAGAGAAGGCCCCCAATTGCCGGAGCAATCGAAGGCCTCGAAGATCGGAATTGCCTGCCTCGTAGGAGGCGGCATGCGTTCCCGCCAGGCTGACGCCTCAGGGAAATGCCCGACCAGGTACCCGGCAACCTTGCTTCTTCCGAAGCTTCCCGAAGGGAAGCGGCTGACGCGGGTGGGAGAGAACTCCGCTTGCAAACTGAATCCCAATCCTACAGAAAGATACCCGTTCAACGCACATTTGCGTCACCGGGTCTCCCGCAGCAAAATAACGACATCCAGTCGGTCTGTGACAAGCTTACCAGCATGAGCACTTCAGACAGCAATTCACACGTTTATGAGCCAGCCGGCACCCAGGCCGACGTCTCGCAGCAGATCCGCGACATCTCCGAGGTCCCCGCGATCGAAGTCATCACCACCGCAGCAGTGCACCTGATGAGCGCAGCAGCAGTCAAGCTCGGCCTCGCCGCCGAGGAGAACGCAGAAGAGCTCAAGGACCTGGACGAGGCCCGCAAACTGATTACGGCCCTTGCCGGCCTGGTCACGGCTGCGGCCCCCGAGATCGGCTCTCAGCACGCCGGTCCGTTGCGTGACGGACTGAGGTCCCTCCAGCTGGCGTTCCGCGAGGAGTCCGTCCTTCCGGACGCCCCGGGCAAAGGCCCGGGCGAGAAATACACCGGACCGGTCAACTAGGCACCGGGCACAAGCTACTCACTCCGCGGCGGGGGGGGGGGGGGGGCGGGGGGGCCCCCCCCCCCCCCGGGGGGGGGGGGGGGGGGGGGGGGGGGTGTTGCCGCGCCGGGGGTTGTAGGGCCCCCGCGGGG